>NZ_JBHJUK010000036.1:0-66083 GCF_042266225.1 Kitasatospora sp. NPDC056181 | reverse complement strand
TCGACACCGTTGGCCGGCTTCCCGCCGGCGGCGGACGCGTTCGAGTCGCTGCCGCGGTTGCAGCCCGTGGCGAGCCCCGCCAGGACGACCACGGCAGCGGCCGTGGCCGCGATTCTGGAGGAGCGAGGGTTCATCGTGCTGATCTCCTTGGCTGGGATGACCGGCTCCCCTGCGGGGGCGGGGAGCCGGTGTGGTGGGGACCGAGAGGCCTGTCCCCGGAAGTGAGGCGGGGGTGATTGAGCCGGACTGCCCTTCCCGGCCGTCATACAGGAGGGAGGCCGTTCCTGGATGTGGGGATTCGTGGCAGGCACGCCGGATCGGGCCCTCCGCAATCATCGGATGCCTTGCGATCACGAGGACCTTATGAGCTTGGCACCCGGCTGACAATAGGGAAACTTCGGACGAATCTCAACCGCAACGTGCGGGCTTCCACCCCGGGCCGCAAGGACTGCTATCGCCCCTCAGGGCTGGAGCTTTGATGAACAGTTAGGGTACTGTCGGAACCCCTGCCCGCAACGGTCGCCGACAGGCGCCGGAGGGCCTCTTGCGGTGGGTGGCCAACACTCGTGCGGCCATGGCGGTCACGGATACATCCGATGTGTTGGCTCGGTGAAGAGTCCCGGCCCGCAGACCTGTGACGGGAGTCAGGGCGTGAAGCCACTGCGGATCGGACCAGCGGGGAAGAGGTTCCGGCAGTCCTCGGCGATGACGGCCGGGTCTTCGACCTCTCGGACCTGACCGGTGACATCGACCGGGCGTTCCTCGCTTCGGAGAAGGTTGGAAGCCTCGTGGAAGGGGGCGGGTGCCGGTCGGCCCCGTGCCGGGGACACCGGCAGAAACAGAGCTCGCCCCGCCCGCAGCTGGTGCTGTGGCGCCCGGGGGCACCCGAAGGGCACGTCACACCCCGTCGACGTGGCGATTCGGATCGTCAGGGCCGCCGACCGATCGGAAGGCGGCTTCATCTGCGGGGGATCGCCGGCCCCGTGGTCCGGCGATCCCCGCATGGTGCCCCGCGTTCCGACGCACGCCGGGCACCTCTGTGCGATCGCTGGTCGAATCTATGGCGACAACAGGGTCGGCGGAGTGCGGAGTTGCACAGCAACCAGGGCCGAACGGTGCCGAAGTGCACAGTGATCGCGTGATCTGCGGCCGCGCGCAGGGATCCGGCAGGGGTGATCATGCCGAGCGACGGTGTTCCGGACCTCTCATGGCCGGCCGGGCGAGCCGGCCGGGCGGACGACATCCGCCCGGCTTCGTCCGGCGACCAGTCGGGAGTCCCTGCGGGGCGGGGGCCAAGCGTGGCCGCCGTGGAAGGCGGCGGTGAGGCGGCGGCGGCGGAGGGCTCCCACACCGGTCACGGCCAGGGCGGCCCAGGTGGTGCGGCCCGTGGGAGTGGGGGCGTCCTCCGGAAGGCGCCAGCCCGGAGGGAGTGGCTCGCCCGCCCGCAGCGCGGCGAGAAGGGGAAGCACACGGGGGGCGGGCCGCCCGTACGGGTCGGGATGCGACGTACGGCGGGTCAGGGCGACCGCGACCAGAAGGGCAACGAGGCTGCTCAGCACCATGGCGGCGCCCGGGTCCGCCCCGAGGACCGTCACGGCCGTCCGGGCGGTGACGACCGAGACCACGATCAACAGCGGGACGACCACGGCGGTCGGCAGCCTGAGCGAACGCCCACCGGTGACCGCAGTGCCGCCGCCGACCAGCAGACCACGGCTCCGTAGGCGCGCCTCCAGGTCCCGGGCGGGCGCGCTGGGGCCGAACGCGGCGTGCGGGGCGCCGAGCCAGCCGGTGCCGGAGGGGCCGAGCGCGGCGAGCAGGACGGCCTCGACCTCGTCGCGGGGGCGGGGCCGGACCACCCGGACCATGCCGTGCCGGTCGATCTCCACCCGGGCCGTGAGGAGCAGCCGCACCAGCGCGGTCTCGGCCACCCGCCACGGCCCGCCGGCCAGGTAGGCCAGCTCATGGAGCGACAACTCCTCGACCCGCCCGGCCCGTCCCACGCGCACGATCCACCACTCCCCCGCACACCCGCCGTCCGGCCGGTGCCCGCAAGGCTACCGGCGCCGGTGGCAGCGGAAGGTCGGACGGACCGCCTGCGGGGCCCGGTCCGGGGACGACGACGCGGCCGTCCCGGCCGTCCTGGTCGTCCCGGCTGTCACCCGGGTGTTCGCCGAGCGGGCGTCAGGCGCCCGCTCAAGCGTCGGGTCAGACGCCAGGTCAGGCGTCCGGGTTCTTGCCCTGCTGGACCCGCCTGATCCGTTCCACCTGGAGCGCGGTGAACTGCTGCAGCGTCTTGTGGTCGCGCTCGTCCTCGTCGAGCTCGATCAGGACCACGACGGTTCCGACCCGCATCGCCATGGCCGAGGCGACGACGGGATGCGAGGAGTCGTCCGAATCGGCGGGCCGCTCGAAGCCCTGCGACTGCTCGGCGCCCGTCTTCAGGCTGATCCGGTGCGCGTTGCTGTCGCTCTTCTCCAGCGACCCCACCATCGCCTCGAAGGCGGGGCCGGCGTTCTCCGGGGTGTCGAAGGTCAGCATGGTGAAGCGGATGTCGTTGTCGGTGTTGGAAGCCTGCTCGTACCGGACGGTGCCGCCCAATTGGAGACCGGAGCAGCTGCTCGACAGCTTCTTCCGGCAGGTGCTGGACGCCTCGGCCTGCTCGATGGCCTTCGGCGGGTTCGCGCCCGGGGCGAGTCGCCACCCCGAGGGGAGCGAGATCGAGCTCGGCAGCGCGTCCCGCACCTGGTTCGGCTCCGACAGCGCCACGCCGGCGCTGAACGCCGCCCCGGCGCCGCTGGAACTGCACGCCCCCGCCCCCAGGGCGAGCGCGGCGACGGTCCCCGCCAGTGCGAGATTGCGTCCGTACTGCTTCAGCTTGTTGTCCATCAGGTGCCCCCGTTGCGCTCTTCACCTCGAAGATCATCAGCGGACATCAAATCACACGATCTCCTGGCGGTTCCCGTCCTGCCCGTCTGCGCCGGGCCGCACCTCTGATGGGGACTCAGTGATCTTCCGTCGACGCGCGAGGGCCCCGACCGCCGTACCGGGTCGGGGCCCTGCGCGATCACGGCCCGGTCGGACGGGGCCGAACCCGTCCGCCCGGACCCCGGTGGAGCACGACCGCCCGGCCCCGGGGATCAGGACCAAGGCTGTCGGACCGCTGGTTGGTCACGAGTGCGCCCGGTTGATCACGAGTGGATGACGCCCTGGGTGGCGCGGCCGTCGCCGTCCCAGTCGCCGGTGACGGGGGTGTCGCCGGCGTTGCCGTAGCTGACGGAGGTGACCGTGCCGTCGTCGTGGCGGAAGTAGAAGGTGTGGTTGCCGGGCATGTAGACGCCGACGTCGGTGCGGCCGGAGTGGTCCCAGTCCCCGGCCAGGGGGATGCTGTTGGGGTTGCCGAAGGCGATGGTCCGGTCGGCGGGGCCCTCGGTGTTGCTGTTGCGCAGGTAGAAGGTGCTGGTGGCCGGGTCGTAGAGGCCGACCGTCACGGTTCCGTTGCCGTCCCAGTCGCCGGCGACGGGCTTCCAGTCGCCGCCGTTGCCGAAGGCGAAGGAGGTCACGTCGCCGTTGGCGTGGCGGAGGTGGAACTTGGCGGTGTCGGGCATGTAGACGCCGAGCTGCGAGGTGGTGCCGTCCCAGCGGCCCAGCACGGGGCGGTTGCCCGGGTTGCCGAACACCAGCGTCGACTGCGCCGCGTTGCCCGAGTTCGCCAGGAAGAACGTCGAGGTCGTCGGATCGTAGGCCGCCTGCGTGTCCGTGCCGTCCCCGTCGAAGTCACCCGCCAGCGGGATCATCGGCGTGTTCCCGAAGCCGAAGGCCGGGCGGGTGGACACCGCGGACGCCGCGTTGTCCGACAGGTACCAGGTCAGCGTCCTGGGCTCCGGCTTCGGCGGGGTCACCGGCCCCGGGTTGTCCGGGTACGGGTTCGCGTGGTCGGCCCCGAGGCCGGCCCTGGGGCCGCAGACCGGCCAGGCGTTCTGGCCCTGGGAGGCGAGGACCTTCTCGGCGATCAGGATCTGCTGCTGCTTGGTGGCCTGGTTGGCGTACGGCGCGTACTGGCCGCCGCCGTTGGCGATCCAGGTGGACTGGAGGAACTGGAGGCCGCCGTAGTAGCGGGGGCTCGTGGAGGAGACTATCGACCAGTCGCCGCCGCTCTCGCACTGCGCGACCTTGTCCCAGGTGGCCACGGAGGCCGCGGTCGCGGAGCCGGCGGTGGCGGCCAAGGTCGCCGGGGCCAGCGAGACGGCGGCGCCGAGGGCGAGCACGCTGCTCAGGCGGGAGCGGGAGCGGGAGCGGGAGCGGGTGCGGGTGCGCTGCATGGACATGGATGTTCCTTGGAGTGGGCTCGGTTGACGGTCCGCCCGGCACGGCGAGTGCACCGGCAGGCGCGGACGAGTACGCCGGAGGGCGTTCGCGAGGTGCCCGGCACGCGCTTCGCACCGGGCACCCGGGACGGACCGGTCAGAGGGTGAGGTCGAAGGAGACCGCGCTGGCGCCGCCCGCGGTACCGGGGACGACGTTGTCGTGCCAGCCGGTGGAGTCGCTGTAGATCTCGTGCAGCACACCGTCGTTGACGAGCTCCACGACGCGGTCGCCGGTCGCCTTGACCTTGACCGAGACGGAGGTGATGTTGCCGCTCACTCCGGGAACGACGTTGTCGCGCCAGACCTCTCCGTCGGAGTAGATCTCGTGCAGTACACCGCCCTCGACCGCCTCGATGACCCGCTGCCCGGTCGCCTTGTTGATCGCGAACCCGAGCGCACTGATGTTCCCGCCCACGCCCGGAACGACGTTGTCGTGCCAGCCGTCGGAGTCGGCGTAGATCTCGTGCAGCACACCGTTCTCGACCGCCTGGATCACCCGCCGACCCGCCGGACTGTAGGCGATGTCCAGCGCGCTCACGTTCGCCACACCCGGGATCACGTCCTCGTGCCATCCGGTCGAGTCCGTGTAGATCTCGTGGATCGTCCCGCCCTCGACCGCCTCGATCACCCGGTACCCGGTGTTCGGGTCGAAGGCGAAAGCCAGGGAGTCGATCGTCCCGGAAACCGGAACGGCCTCGTCGTGCCAGCCGTCGGCGGCCGTGTAGATCTCGTGCAGCGCACCGTTCTCCACGGCCTCGATCACCCGCTGACCCGACGGACTGTAGGCGAAGGCCAGCGCACTCAGGTTCCCCACACCCGGCACCGGGTTGTCGTGCCAAGCGGAACCCTTGGTGTAGACCTCGTGCAGCGCTCCGCCCTGGATCGTCTCCAGCGTCCGGTTGTTCGCCGTCGGCTTCGGCGGCGTCGGCGTGGCGTCGTCGACGATGCTGTTGTTGCGGACCGGCCTGTAGGGGTTGCCACGAGTGCCCGGGAAGTAGGGGTACGGGATTTCCCGGTGATGGACACCGCTTCCGCTGAACTCGTAGCCCATGTAGGAGTTGTGGGAGCTGTCGACCCAGCGCTCGAAGAGGACGATGTGTCCGTCGTTCCCGTAGGCGTCGTTCAGCAGCGCGTCGCCCGGCTTGAGGTCCTCCTTGCCGATCCGGGAGGTCACCCCGGTGGGGACGAATTCGGGGGTGGTCAGCGAGTAGCTCAACTTCCAGGCCATGGAGACGTACCCGGAGCAGTCCGTGCGGTAGCCCTGGTAGGCGTTGCTGCCGTTGTACTTCAGACCGATGTCGACCCACGAGGCCGCCCGGTTGATGACCTGACCACGCGTCAGGCTCGGCGCGCTCACGTTGGAGGTGGCGGAGGCCCACGGGGCGGTACCCGGCTCGCTCGGCGTGATCGGGCCCTGGCCGGCGCCGCCCACGTCCCCGTCGAGGGTCGCGTTCACCGAGGCGACGCTCTGCGGCGTCGTTTCGGCCTGGGCCGGCACGGCGGTGAGGACGGCGGAGGCAAGACCTGCTACGAGGAGCGCTGTGACAGCACGGGTGACGCGCTTGCTGGGCATGTGGGTACCCCTTGTCTTGTCGATGGGTTGAACTCTTGTGAGAGGTGGTGCCGATGGGCCACGGGCCCCGTACCGGGAAGCCGATCGGCAGGGAGCCATTGCGCGCGCAGTCGATCGCACCGTGGCGCTTCGGCCGAGCGAATGGACCGCCCGAGGAGCACGTCGCTTTCCCCGGCGACGTGGCGATCGAGACCGTCACTGATGAAGGGCCGTCATTCGGGAGAACCCGTCGCGCCACCGAATGCGCGGCCGGCCGCGGCGCACATGGCGCCATGGGTTCCGGTTCTGCCCGGCGCGGGAATTCGTCCGCCGGTTTGCCGGTTCGCAGCGGCTCCCGTCAGCGGGTCACTGCGTGCGGCCAATTGACGGGGTTGGAGCGGGGATCGAGGTGGATCCACCCCTGCTGGTACACCGTCGGACGCTTACCGCTCCTGCCGGCGGTCTCCTCTGCCCACGCGCTGTCGGGGACCTCGAGGATGCCGTGCCGCACGACTCTCCCGCCGCCCCGCACCGGGCGCCCGGGCCGGTGGGCGGCGGGCGCCGTGAATGACCTCTGGAATACCTTCATGTCTCCCTCGTGGAATGCCGATAACGGCGAAGATCGCCCCCGTGCTCTACCGGTCCCTGCGCGGCGCCCCGCGTTCCGCCGCACACCGGACGCCGCGCGCGGACCTGTCGTCGAATTTATGGCAGCACCGGAACGGACACAGTGCGGAGTTGCACAGCAACCGGGTTCGGACGGTGCCGGAGTGCACAGTGATCCCATAGTCTGCGGCCGTCAGTACGGAATGCGCGGGGGGAAACTGTGCAGAGCGATCTCATTCCAGGCATGTCATCACCGGCCGGGCGGACCGGCCGGGCGGACGACATCCTGGCCATGCACCAGGCCGGCCGCAAGGGCGGGACACCACAGGTGCTGCGATGGCTGGCCAGCCGCACCTCGGCGGACGTCTTCCTGATGAACCCTTCGGGCACCGCGGCCAGGACGGGAACGTTCCCGTCGGACGACACCGCGCGGGCCGCGTGCCTGCGCGGAGCCGAGGACATGGCCGAGCGAGGGCTGCGGTCGGCCGTCATCGACCAGGGCGAACTCACGTGCTTCATCCTCGTCCTCGACAACGACCGGACTCTCCGCGCGCCCCTCCTCGCGGCGGTGGCCCGCCGGCCCGCGGCGCCCGAACTTCCGGTCCTGCTCGCGGACGCGGTCTCCATCCTCAGCCTCACGTGGCACGCCGAGGACGCACGGCGGAGCCGGCAACGGCTCCGCACCGCGGACACCAGGACGAGGGAAGCGGTCCTGCGCCTCCTGATGGACGGTCAGACGGCGATCGCCCAGGACGTCGCGGGAGCACTCCGGCCCACCCTGCCCGAGGTCATGCAGATGTACGTCGTCGAAGGGCCGCACGAGGCGCGCAGCGAACTCGCCCTCCGGATAGCCGAGACGAGCAAGGACGCGTGGGTCGTGCCGTGTCCCGTCTACAACGACCACATGCTCGTCCTCGCGCCCCCGCCCCCCTGCCCGACCGCCGCCCTCCCGGCCTGGGCGACCCACGGTTCGACAGCCGAGCGCCTCCGGCTCGGGGTGAGCAACCCCCTGCACCTGCGGGAGACCGCCACCGGCTACGCCCAGGCGTTCCACGCCCTGGCCGCCGCACGCCACCGCACCAGCCGGCTGTCCACCTTCGCGGGGGAACCGGACCTCGCACTCACCATCGGGCCCGCCGTGGCGGCCTGGTCCGCCTCCTTCCTCTCCCCGGTGCGATCGCACCTTCCCAGGCGCACGCAGGATCCGGACGGCACACAGCTCCTGGCCACCGCCGGCGCGTGGCTCCGCTTCTCCTCCGGAGCCGCCACCGCACTGAACATCCACCGCAACACCCTGGCCGCACGCCTGGCCCACGTGCAGGAGCTGCTCCGCCTGGACCTGACCCGGCTCGCCGACCAGTCCGCCCTGGCCCTCGCCCTCCACGCGGCGGCCGGCCGCACCGCGTCCCGCAGGAGTGACGACGGCACGGGGGAAGGCCGACCGGCACCGTCCCTGGACGAGCTCCTCGTCCTGCCGCGCGTCGTGTCCTGGGCGCACCGGCAGTTCCGCCCCCTTGAGGACACCGGCCACACGACCCCCGTCGCGGAGACGATCGGCACCTGGTTGCACCTGGACGCTCGCATCGGCCCCACCGCGGGGGCGCTGTCCCTCTCGGAGTCCGCCGTCCGCAAGCGGCTGGCACGGGCCGAAGAGTTACTCCAGCGCTCCCTGACGCGCCCCCCGACCGCCGTCCACGACCTGTGGCTCGCTCGACGGGCCCTCGAACTGACCGGACGGTGATCACGACCCTGAGGGGCCCAACTGCCCCGGAGGGTCGGTAGAGTGGCCGCTCGCCGACCGGGGAGAGGGATGCGCGTGGCCGCGGGGGAACAGGTCGACAGGGCGCGCGCCCAGCTGTTCGGCGAGGTGGCCGAGCTCTACGACACGGCCCGGCCGGGGTACTCGGACGCGCTGGTCACGGAGGTGCTGGCGTACGCGGCCCTGGGCGGCCGTACGGCGGTGGAGGTCGGCGCGGGTACCGGCAAGGCCACCGTGCCGTTCGCCGAACCGGGCACTCCGCTCGTGTGCATCGAGCCCGACCCGCGCATGGCCGAGGTCCTGCGCCGGAACACCGCGCGGTTTCCCGCCGTCCGGGTCCGGTCCGGCCGCTTCGAGGACTGGCGGCCGGGCGGGCGGCGCTTCGGTCTGCTCCTCGCCGCCTCGTCCTGGCACTGGGTGGACCCGCAGCGGCGCTGGGACCTCGCCCACGGCGCCCTCGCACCCGGTGGCGCGCTCGCACTGTTCTGGAACCCGCACCGGGTCCGTGATGCGCGGTTGCAGGCCGCTCTCGCCGAGGTCGACCGCCGGTACGGGATGGCCAACACGCCGCACGGCGAGCCGGCGTCCTCCTTCGGCGAGGTGCCCGGCAGCTCACTCGGACCGGACGGCTGGCCGGAGGCGGAGTGCCGCCGGGACGGCCGGTTCACCGACCTGCGTGCCGTCCGGTACCGGCAGGACCGGTCCTACGACACCGACGGCTACCTGGACCTGCTGGCCTCGCTCTCGGCCTACCGCGCCCTGCCCTCCGGCCGGCGCGGGCAGGTCCTCGCGGAGACGGCCCGCGTCCTGGAAGCACACGGCGGCCGGATCGCCATGGACCACTTCAGCGACCTCTTCCTCGCCCGGGCACGGTGAGCCGGCCGCCCGTGGGCGCGGCGGCTCCCCCGGGCCGACGACGCGGGCGGCCACGGCGTGGGCCGCCCGCCGGACGGGCCGGCACCGAACGGGCCGGCAGGCGACCTCGACCGCCGGCCCCGACCGCCGGCCCCGACCGCCGGCCCCGGCCGCCGACTCCCGGCCTCGCCCCCGACCGGCCCCCGACCGGACAGGCCGTCAGGACGGCTGCCCGTCACGCCTTCCGTGGCCGGGTGCGAACATCAGGTCGGTGGCGCGGGCGAGGACCTCGGCGCGGGTGCGGCCCTCGTGGTCGGCGGCGACGTTCTGGTGCGCGATCGCCACGCAGAAGGCGATCAGGCTGCGGGCCTCGACCTCGTCGGGGTCGGGGCAGAGGGTGCCGATCATCTCGCGCAGCAGGGCCATCCGCCGGTTGTCCACCCGTCGCAGGCGCTCGGCGACGGCCGCGTCGCGCCGGGCCCAGTCCCGGACCGCCAGGTCGATCGGGCGCAGGCGGTCGTTGGAGAAGGTGAGCACGCCCGCGCGCCGGGCCTTGGTCCTCGCGTCGCCCCCCTCGCGTTCGACCCGGTCGATCACCTCGTCGGTGCTCTCCCGCTCCCAGGTGTCCAGCATCGTCTCCAGCAGCGCGTCACGGTCGGCGAAGTACCCGTAGAACCCGCCCTTGGTGACGCCGAGCCGCTTCGCCAGCACCTCGATCCGGACGGCATCCGGACCGCCCTCGGCCAGTGCGGCCAGGCCTTCCTCCACCCATCGGTCGCGCGGTGTGCGAGCAGCGCCCACGGTGTGTCCCACCTCACTCGTCGCCGGATATACGCAACCGTATATCCGGGTCTAGCCTCGTCTTGTACGCAAGCGTATAAAACGGGGGCGGCAGACGGCGCCCCGCGCGGGAAAGGCGGCACCGGCCATGAAACTTCCTGTCGAAGCCCACACCGATCGGCCCTGGCGGATCCACGAGTTCGCCCGTGACTTCCGGGTCGAGGACGTGTGGTCGTACCGCACCCCCGGGGCCGGGCCGGACGACTTCCCCGTGATGCTCGCCGCGATGCGGGCGGGCGGCGGGTTCGACCGGCAGAGCCCTCCGGTCCGCTTCCTCTTCGCGGTGCGCTGGAAGCTCGGCGCCCTCCTCGGGTGGGACAGGCCCGACAAGGGCCTCGGGTCGCGGGTCCCGTCGCTCTGCGACCGCCTGCCGCGGGACCTCCGCGAGACCGTGGCCGGCTCCGACTCCGGCGACATGCCGCTCACCCCCGTCTACGAGCTCCCCGACGAAGCCGTCCGCGAACTGGCGAACAAGACCGTCCACACACTGATGCACCTGGGCTGGGTGCCGACCGGCGACGGCGGCCACGAACTGCGGATGGCGGTCCTGGTCAAGCCGAACGGCCGGTTCGGGCGGCTGTACATGGCGCTCATCGCACCGTTCCGCTACCTGATCGTCTACCCGGCGCTCACCCGCCAGTGGGAGCGCGCCTGGCAGGACCGGGCACTCCTCCTCCCCGGGAGCGCCGACCCCCGCCCGTGAGCGCCGCGGACGGACGGGCGGTTCGGGCGGCGCCCTCGACAGGGGGCCCGCCCCGTCACCGCTCTCCGGCCACCTCCTCGACCACCACGCCCCCCGGGGACCAGGGCTCCAGGTCGCGGAAGAACCGCGCCGCGTCGACGACGGCCTCCGGCGGGTGGACACCCGGCCGGCGGGCCGTCCCGTCCAACAGCTGCGCGAGGCCGAGGGCGAGCGGGACACCAGTGGCAAGGGCCATGTCGGCGAGCAGGCGCGGCGGGTCCTCGGCGGGGCGGGCGAGGACGCCGAGCGGCCGGCCGTCGCGCAGCCCGGTGGCGGCGGCGAAGAACGGCGGCAGGCCGCCCGGGCCGCGGAGCCCGGCGGCCCGGACGCCCGCGGTCAGGGTGCGCCCGAGCGGGGGGCCGGCCAGCAGGGTCGCCGCGGACTCGTTGTCCAGCCGCCCCCGGTCGAGGTCGCGCCGCAACCCGTCCAGGAAGGCGACGGTGCCCCGGGTGACCACCATCAGGCAGGCCGCGTTCCCGGTGGGCGCGAGGCTGCGGTGCAGGGTGACCGGTTCGGGGTGGCCCACGGTGTAGGCCGTCCCGGCCCGGCCGCCCGGCAGCGCGAGCGTGACCGGCCGCAGCGGGCGCCGCTGCACCAGCCGCCCCCGCTCGACCACGGCGACGGTGCCGCTGATCTGCTCCATCCAGTGGACGGCGGCGGCGCCCGCCCTCCCGTCCGGCCCGGTCAGCTCCTCACCGGTGTCGGGGACGTCCACCGGCCAGGCCGTGTACAGGTCGTGGACGGTGTCGAGCCGCTCCGCCGCCAGCGCGGCGAGCAGGTTGGAGACGCCGGGGCTGGCGCCCATGCCGAGCACGGCCGTGACACCCGACCTCCGGGCCTCGCCGTCCAGTTCGAGCATCCGGACGGTCGGCTCCCAGTCGTCGCAGAGGTCCAGGTAGTGGGTGCGGGCGCGGATCGCCGCGGCGAGCACGGCCGGCCCGAACCGGTAGTAGGGGCCCACCGTGTTGAGCACGACGTCGGCGGCGCCGATGGCCCGGTCGAGCTGTCCGGCGTCCGTGACGTCGACCTGCTGCGCCGACAACGCCGCTCCGCCGAGGCGGAGTTCGCCGGCGAGCCGGCCGGCCGCCGCCAGATCACGGTCGGCCACGACGACTTCGCGGACGCCGGGCAGCGCGACGGCCGCGCGGACGGCGGCCGCGCCCATGGCCCCGGCGCCGCCGAGGGCGAGGATCCTCATCGGTGCACTCCCGTCGGTGCGGTGGACTCCAGATAGCGGCGCAGGTCGTCCAGGTAGCCGTCGACGTAGACCGACCGCGGCGCGGCCACGGCGGCGGTGGCATCGACGGTGAAGTTCCGGCCGATGAACCGCCAGCGCGCGGGCGTCAGGTCGCCGAGGTCCGCACCGACGGCGGCCCGCGCCTGCTCGTACGTCGCACCCTTGCGCAGTTGCTCGTCGACCCGTTCGCGGTGGGCGAGTTCGGCGTCGACGCGGGCCAGCAGGGCGCCGAGCACCCGCCTCAGCCAGGTACGCCGCACTGCAGCACCCCCATATCTATCGAATTCAAAACTATCGTTTTCTTCTCGATAGTTTCGAGCGTACTACACTCACCGGAGGAAGGGAGTGGCGCGATGACGGAGGAAGCGCAGGCCGAGGTCCCCACCAGGACACTGGTCGAAGGCCTGGTCCGGGCGGACGGCACGGTGGACGCGGGCGAGCTCTACGAGGTGGCGGGCGCGCTCGGGATGTCCGACCAGCAGGTGCGGCTCTGCATCAAGCGGATGGCCGCCGAGGGCCTGCTGGTCCAGGAGGGGCGCGGCCGGCGCGCGGTGCTGCGGGAGACCGAGCAGGCCCGGCGGGCCGCCGACCCCGAGGTGGAGTTCGTCCGGCACATGTACGCCCAGGACGCCGGGCTCGCCCCCTGGGACGGCGGCTGGCACCTCGCCGCGTTCGCCGTCCCCGAGTCCGCCCGCCACGCCCGGGACGCGCTGCGCGAAACGCTGGTCCGGCTCGGCGGCGCAGCCGTCCAGGGCGGCCTCTACGCCTGCGCCAACGCGTGGGAGCCGTACGTCGAGGCGGAGGCGGAGCGACTCGGTGTCCGGGACCGCCTCACCCTGCTGACCAGCACCGACCTGCGGATCGGCGACGAGTCGGAGCCGCTCGCCCTCGCCCGTCGCCTCTGGCCGCTGGAGGAACTCGCCGACGGACACCGACGGCTGGCGGCCGTCGCCCGCTCGCGACTGGCCCGGCTGACCGCCGCCGCTCCCCCGGGGCGGACCGAACGCCTCGCTGCCACCGTGGAGTTGGCCGCCGAGTTCACCCGGGCCACGGCCCCCGACCCGCTCCTGCCGCCCGAGCTGCTGCCCCGCCCCTGGCCGGGCGCCGAGGCCCGCGCCCTGACCGCCGAGTGCTGGCGCCAGCTGCTCCGGGCCGAGCACGCCGACCCGGCCCCCGGCCCGCGCCTCTTCCACCGCTACGACGAGGTGGTCCGCCGGATCACCGGTGTGGGGCAGGAGAACTGACGCCACGTCGGGGGGGCCGGTGACCCGGGTCGGCGGTGCGGCCGGGCACGCGACGTCGATGCCGTCGGCCCGGCTACCGCCCCCGAGGATGTCCACCCTGGTGCCCTCGGCTGTCCACCCTGGTGCCCCCACCGCCCGGCCCGGTGCGCGGGTCGGCGGCGTTCGCGCAGTACGCGGCCCTCCCGGCCGGACGTCACGGCTGCCCCTCGCGCGGGAGCCGATCCGATCCATCAGCCACTGCGGCGGATCGATCAGCCGGACGCCCTCCGGCTCGTCCGGGTCGGTCCGGGCGACCACGGCGACCACGTCCACCCCGCCGGTGGACAGCGGAGTCAGGCCTGACGGGCATAGCTGGCGAGCCGGTCGGCGAGCGCGCTGACGAGGTCCCGGAGTTCGTCCGGTCGAGCGATGACGAACGGCCGGTCGAGCGAGGCGAGCACGGGAGGCAACCAGTCCAGCCGCTCTGCCCTCAATTCGACGTGGAACCAACGCTCGGTGTGCGGATCACCTTCCGCGGGCACGGGGCCCTCCACGCTCGCGACGCTGGCGGGCAGTCGGGCGCGGATCTGTTCGACGGTCCCGTGGATGCGCAGGGTCACCTCGTGCCGGTACGCGGCCTTGGCGAGCCCCGACAGGACGTGCTGTGCCGGATCGAGTCCGGCGGGCGGCTCGAACGAGCCCGGCAGGGTCCTCGCGTCCGCGATGCGATCGAGCCGGAAAGTCCGGTCCTGGCCGATCCCGGGATCTGCACCCGTGACGTACCACCGGCCCGCATGGGTCACGATCCCGTACGGGTGCAGCGTGCGTTCGCTTCGCCGGCCGTCCCGGGTGGTGTACCTGATGGAGATCGGGCGGCGATGGCGTACCGCATCGGCGACGGCGAGCAGGACCCCCGTCTCCGGGGTGGCCGACTCGCCGGGCGGATCCGTGAAGGCGAGGGATTCCATGACGGCGTCGAGCCGACGGGCCAGACGCTCGGGCAGTGCCCGGCGGATCTTGGCCGCTGCCGTCTCGCCCGCAGTCTCGGTCGCCGTCAGCAACCCCGTCCTGCGGCCGGCGACGAGGCCGAGCAGCACCGCGAGCGCCTCGTCGTCGTTGAGCATGAGCGGAGGCAGGCGGTACCCGGGAGCGAGCCGGTACCCGCCATAACGGCCGCGGACCGCCTCGACGGGGATGTCGAGGTCGACCAGGTGGTCCACATAGCGCCGCACGGTGCGCCCGTCGACGCCGAGCCGGTCGGCGAGTTCGGCCACCGTTCTGATACCGCCCGACTGCAGCAGTTCCAGGAGGGTGAGCACGCGGCCGGTAGGTCGAGCCATGTCCACGAGCCTAGCGTTGATACCGGACCGATTCTGTCCACTATTTGCTCTAGCGTCCGTGGTGCAACGACTCCACCAACCCGAGGAGAGCACCATGAACTTCGTTTCGACCCGGATCATCACAGGCGACGTCGCGCGCCTCGTCGACTTCTACGAGCGAGCCACCGGAGCGCAGGCGCACTGGTCCACCGAGGACTTCGCCGAACTGCGGACCGCGAGCGCGACCCTTGCGATCGGCAGCACCCGCACCGTGGCACTGTTCGCGCCCGGCTCCGCCCGGCCGGCCGAGAACAACACCGTGATCATCGAATTCCTCGTCGCCGACGTGGACGGCGTGTACCGGAACCTGGCCGATTTCGTCGCCGACTTCGTGACCGAGCCCACCACGATGCCCTGGGGCAACCGGTCGCTCCTGCTCCGCGACCCCGACGGCAACCTCGTCAACTTCTTCACCCCCGTCACGCCGATGGCCATCGAAAAGTTCGCTCGCTGACGCCGGCGCTGCCGCCCGGGCGGCAGCCGGTCCGGACGGCACGTTCCACACGGACCGGATCATCTGAGCCAGAACCCCGGACGACGAGTGTCTTCCGTCATTCGATGCATTTGACCGTTTGCCACTGGAGTCCGACCAGCCTCGCGGCCCCGGCTTGCGACTCGTCCCGCAGGCGGCCCTGATGGCGAGGGCCGCTTCGGACGTCCTGCGGCCACCCGGAGGCCCTCCCCACGGCGGCGGAGGGCCTGACCGGCCTGCTCGCGGACCGCTGCGCCTTCGAGGACTTCGACGTCGACGCCGCCGCCGGGCGCGGCATGGCCTTCGAGCAGCCGGACCAGCTGGCCCTCGACCGCGCAACCCGCGGGCAGCGCGGGACGGCGGGCCGTCGCATCACCTCCCGGGCGGTCTCGGCGGGACTATCCTCGGGTTCATGTCGAACCCTGATGCGCTGCTCGTCGACATCGCCGCCATGGTGGAGTCCGAGCGCAGCAACCAGATGCCCCTGACCGTGGTCGTCCCGGGGGCGGTCATCACCGGGCGGCTGGCTCCGGAACGTCTGTGGCACGAGCGGGTGGCCGAGGTCCTCGCAGGCTCCGACCACCTGAAGCCCTTCGCCGCACTGTTCACGCCCGCCACCAGCGACGGCGGAGCGGAGGGCGAAGGCGTGACTCCGCCCTCCGTACGACCCACCCACCTGCACCTGCACGTCGCCCGCATCCTGCAGGGCAGCTTCGGTCTGCCCCACACGGGGGGCATGTACCGCATCGCCATCGCCGACGTCAGCAGTTGGACGGTGGGAGACCTCAGCTACAGCGACCAGTGACACCTCGACCGGGGCGGCCCCGCCCGTGTCCGCTCTCGCGGCGCGGGCCCGGGTGAGATGGCGGTCGTCGCCTCCCGGATGCCCGAACCCGTCGTTCCCGCTCCCGGGAACGGCCGGGCCGGACCGGGCCGACGAGGGATCGCTCCGCCGTCGAGAAGTTCGCCGTCGACCGCGCCGCGCGGCGCGCCGTGCCCTTCGAGCAGCCGGACCGGCCCGCCGGTGGCGGACAGCCCCGACTCACCGGCCGGGTGGCCGCAGCGGCCGTCCCCCGGAGCCAGGGTGTGCGGGGCGGGCGCCGGTCGCACCCGGCTCGCGGCGCAGGGCCTCCCCTGCTCCGGGCGGCAGGAGGCCGCCCGCCCGCCTTGTCCCACAACGTGGTGCTCGTTGGGATGCAGGTGCCGGTACTCGCCCCTGGCGTGGCCCAGCAGCTCCAGCGCCCGGTTGGCGACGACCCCGTTGGCGTTCATGTTGGTCGAGGTGCCGGCGCCGCCCTGGATGACGTCGACGACGAACTGGTCGTGCAGCCTCCCGCCGCGGATCTCGCGGCAGGCGGCGACGATCGCTTCCGCCTTCCGGGGCTCCAGCAGGCCGGCGGCCCGGCGGGCGGCCTCGTCCCGCGAAGCGAAGCCGCCGTCGTCCCGCGAAGGCGCGCTCGGGCCAACGGCCGCGCTCGGGCCAACGGCCGCCCTCACGCCAACGGCCGGCCGAGGACGTAGACCGTGCGGACCACCACCGCGGCGGAGAACACCAGCAGGTGGTAACCGATCAGCGCGTACAGGCTCAGGTCGCCCGTCACCATGGGCCCTCCCTGCAGGCCGAGCAGTTGGACCCCGGTGACGCCGAAGAAGATCCCCAGGAAGGTGAACAGCACCCGGCTCAGCAGTTCGCCGGCCACCCGGCGGTCGCGCGGGTCGGACAGCAGGCGGACGTTCACCGCGAGCCGGCCCTCCTCCAGTGCGCTGCCGATCCGGTCCAGCCGGCGCGGCAGCCGCCGCAGCACCGGTAGCAGGGTGAGGAGTTCGTCCTGGGCGGCCTCCCGGGCGCTGCCCGGCGCCAGCCGGTCGCCGAGCCGGGCGGCCGCGTAGGAGCGGGAGGCCGCCAGCATGTCGAAGCCGGGGCTGAGCCGCAGCAGCGTGCCCTCCAGCGTGCCGAGGGCGCGGAACACCGCGGCGATCTCCGGCGGGACGGCCAGCCTGAAGTCGGTGACCAGCCGGAACAGGTCGGTGAACATCTGCACGTCCGGCGCCGATCCGTGGCCGAGGTGGCGGGCGCTGAACTGGCCGAGCGCCCGCTGCAACCGCTGCTCGTCGACGTCCTCGGGGCGGTCGGTCACGTCCAGCAGGGCGTCCCGCAGGGCGGCCGGATCGGCGCGGTCCACGGCCAGGAAGAGCCCGGCCATGGCGTCGCGCAGCCCCGGGTCGATCCGGCCGACCGAGCCGAAGTCCAGCAGCGCCGGACGGCCGTCCGGCTGGAGCAGGATGTTGCCGGGGTGCGGGTCGGCGTGGAAGACGCCGTCGCGGACGACCTGGTTGAGCAGCGCGGTGAACAGGGTGTCGGCGACCTCGCGGCCGTGCTCCTCGTCCGCGGGCCGCGCCTGGCCGAGCGGGGTGCCGTCGATCCTGGTCATCACCAGGACGCGTTCGGTACTCAGCGCCTCGTGCACCTGCGGCATCGTGACGCTGTCGTCGCGGCGGGCCTCGGCGGCGCGCCGGACGGCCGCCATGTTCCGTGCCTCGACCCGGAAGTCGAGTTCCTCGCGCAGGGCGACCGCGAAGCCCTGCGCCAGTTCCACCAGGCCCAGGCTGCGCCCCCAGTCGGTGCGGGACTGGAGGGTGACCGCCAGCCGGCCGACGATGTCGAGGTCGCGATCGACGAGTTCGCGGACGCCGGGCCGCTGCACCTTGACGATGACCCGGGTGCCGTCCGCGAGCACCGCCGCGTGCACCTGGGCGATCGAGGCGGCGGCGAGCGGACGGTGGTCGAACTCGGCGAACACCTCCGCCGGGGCGGCGCCGAGCGCGGCGACGAGCTCCCGCTCCACCTCCGGCCACGGCGCGGGCGGGACCTGGTCCTGGAGCCGGCTCAACTCCTCGACGTACGGCGCGGGCAGCAGGTCCCGGCGGGTGGACATCACCTGGCCGAGCTTCACGAACGTCGTGCCGCCCGCCTGGAGCGCCTGGCGCAGCTCCTGCGCCAGCAGTTCGTGCCGCGTCCCGCCGTCCTGGCCCCGGCCGCGCAGGTAGGGGCCGAGGCCGTGCCGCCCGGCGATGCCGACGATCTTGGAGTAACGGCGCATCCGCGCCAGCCGGCCGCGCAGCGACCGCGGCCAGGAGAGCGGGCGGACGCTGCCGGCCGGCACCGCCAGGTCCAGGACGACCAGCGTCACCATGGCCACCAGCAGTGCGATGGCGATCAGCAGCGGGCTCAGCACGAGCCGCTGCTCGTCCCGCTGGAGGTGGTTGCCGAGCAGGCCGCCCGCGGCCGAGATCCCGACCACTCCCGCCGCCACCGCCCGGGACAGACCGGCCTCGATGCCGAGCAGCCGGCGCCCGAGCAGGGCGGGTGGCACGACCAGCACGAAGCCGCCGACCAGCATGCCGATGATCCACATGTTCCGGTCCCCCGTTGGTTGCACCGGCGGCCGCGCGCACCGGTGCCTGGCGCCGTCGGCCCACCGGCGGACTCCCCCTCCGCCTCGGCCGTACGGCCGGGACCGCGCCATCATGCCACCCGCGGGGCGGTTGCCCGGCCCCGGGGTGCGGGCGCCCGTCAGGGGCATGACGCATCGTCACAGCCAGGACGCCGCAGGGCACCGGGAGCCGGCCGGGCCGCCCGGAAACCCCGGGCCGGCCCGCGCCCGGCCGCTCAGCCGAGCGCGTTGAGAGCGTCCGAGGCGGCCGGGTGTCGGCCGAGGTGGTCGATGACGTGGTAGGCGTGGTCGACCGGCGGCTGGACGTCCGGCGGGCACTTGTCCCGTCTCAAGTGATCTGGTCCGAGGCCATGACCGCGATCTGCGGCGACCAGATCATCTGAGACGAGCAGCGATCCGAGATCTCGGGCGATCCGGTCTGCGGTGTGTGGATGCCGCCACCGTCTCGATCCAGCTGATCCGGGCGAGGCGGCTGGCACACTGCTCGGCATGAGTGACTGGTATGAGCAGTTGGAGCTGGGCAGTGACCTCGTTCGGGTCTCGGAACCCCTCGTCAGCCCGCTGCTGTCGGCGAAAATGTGGTGGCTGCGCGGAACCGATCGCGACCTCGTCGTCGATGCCGGGCTTGGCGTCGTCGCCCTGCGCGGGGAGATCCCACGCATGTTCGAGCGCGACCCGCTGGTAGTCCTCACCCACGCGCACCTGGACCACGTCGGTGGGGCTCACGAGTTTCGTGAGCGGGCCGCTCACACGGCCGACGCCGCGATCCTGGCCGCGGGTGTCCCGGCCAGTCTGTACGGCGCCGAGCTCTACGAGAAGCTCGGCATCGATGCCGAGGGAGAGCCCGTCCCGGACCTGCTGATCAAGGACCTGCCGCATCCCGAGTACGACCCGCGGACGTATCGCGTCGAAGCGGTGACACTGACTCGCCGGCTGGATGACGGGGACCGGATCGACCTGGGCGACCGCACGCTGACGGTCCTTCACCTTCCCGGCCACTCCCCAGGAAGCATCGCCCTGCTGGAGGAACGTACCGGGGTGCTTTTCTCCGGCGATGTGGTGTACGACGGCCACCTGATCGACGACCTCCCGGACTCCGATGTGCCCGCCTACCGGCGCAGCATGGAAAGCCTCGCGCAACTGGACGTGTCCGTCGTCCACCCGGGCCACGGGCGCAGCTTCGACCAGACGCGGCTTCGTGAGCTGGCCCATGCCTATCTGCACAAGGCGGGCGCCGAACAGGCAGGTAGTGCCTGCGACTGACCTGCCGCCTCGCTCGGGCGGTCACGGAGCCCGACCGGCCCGACCTGGGGAATGAGCTCCCCGCCAGGGCCCGGAACCGCCCTGGCGCTCGAACCGGTTACCCGGCGATCGGTCGCCAACAACTCTCAGCAGCCAGGATCTGCCAGACGCTCCGGCGGACCACACCGCCCGAGAAGACGAGCGAATCGGACCAGATCACGTGAGACCGAGACCAGGCCGAGCGAGCACGGTCCGGCCGCCCGCCTCCGTGGACATCAGGCCGCGCCAGTGCCGGGGGGCGTCGCCGCGCATGCTGGGGCGGAACACCCGGTCGGTGCCCGAGAGTCCGCGCAGCGGGTCCTCGGGGTACGCGGCGCCCTCGGCCGGCTGCCGCACCCGGGCGGCGACCGCGCGGTGGAGCACGGAGGCGTCGATCTCGAGCGCCCACCGCCGCCCGGCTCCGGACCGGCAGGCAAATTGGATTCCTGGAGTCGCATTAGATAGCCTTCGAACGTGAGGCTGACCAAGAGCACCGACATCGCCCTCCGCATCGCCATGCGGCTGGCCGTCCTCGACGAGGGCGCCAACCCGACCACCCGCGAGGTGGCCGAGGCCGTGGGCGTGCCGTACACGCACGCGGCCAAGGTGGTCAGCCGGCTGCAGCACCTCGGCGTGGTGGAGGCCCGGCGCGGGCGCGGCGGGGGCCTGGTCCTCACCTTCGCCGGCCGGACCGGCTCGCTCGGGCTGCTGCTGCGCGAGCTGGAGGGCGTCGGTGACGTGGTCGGATGCGAGGACGAGCCGCCGTGCCCGCTGCGGTCCGCCTGCCGGCTGCGCGGGGCACTGCGCACCGCACAGGAGGCGTTCTTCGCGACGCTCGACCCGCTCTGCATCGGCGACCTGGTCGCCTCCCCCACCGGGCCGGTCCTGCTGAGCCTCACCGGCAGGCCCGCCGACTGACACAACCGTTCCCACCGGCACACCCGGCCCACCCGAACCGCCCGCCCATCCGCACCACCAGCCCAGAGCCGGGGCCTCGCACGCCCAAAAATACGACTCTCAGATACCAATTTGGAGCGAACCCGATGCTGTCCGCCAAGTCCGCCGAGGTCGTCGAAGCCACCCTGCCCGTCGTGGGCGGTGCCATCGGCGAGATCACGCCGCTGTTCTACAAGAAGCTCTTCGCCGCCCACCCGGCGCTGCTGCGTGACCAGTTCAACCGGGGCAACCAGGCCAACCGGAGCCAGCAGCAGGCACTGGCCGGCTCGATCGCCGCGTTCGCCTCGGCCCTGATCGCCCACCCCGACCAGCGGCCGGACGCCATGCTCGCCCGGATCGCCCACAAGCACGTCTCGGTCGGCATCAGCAACGAGCAGTACCGGGTCGTCCACGAGCACCTGTTCGCCGCCATCGTCGAGGTGCTGGGCGAGGCCGTGACGCCCGAGGTCGCCGCCGCCTGGGACGAGGTCTACTGGCTGATGGCCAACGCGCTGATCGCCGTCGAGGACCGCCTGCGCGCCGAGTCCGCCGCCGCACAGGGCGGCGACCCGGCCTCACTGTGGCGCCCGTACACCGTGGTCGCCCGCTACCAGGAGACCGACGACGTGACCACGTTCCTGGTCCGTCCGGCCGACGGCGGCCCGGTGCCGCCCTCCCGCCCCGGCCAGTACGTCTCGGTGCGCGCCACCATGGCGGACGGCGCCCGGCAGATCCGCCAGTACAGCCTCTCCGGGAACCCGGACGGCGCGCTCCAGTTCACCGTCAAGCGGGCGACCGCGGCAGCCGCCGGCGGCCCGGTCGGCGAGGTCTCCAACCACCTGCACGACCACGTGCACGCCGGGGACGTCCTCGACATCGCCCCGCCGCTCGGCGACGTCGCGCTCGCGGACGCCGACGGGCCGGTGTTGCTCGCCTCGGCCGGCATCGGCAACACCCCGATGACGGCCATGCTCTCCCACCTCGCCGCCACCGGTTCCGCCCGGACGGTGATCTCCGTCCACGGCGACCGCGACCAGCTCTCGCACGCCTTCCGCTCCGACCTCGGCCAGCTGACCGCCAAGCTGGCGGACGCCACCGCCCACGTCTTCTACGAGCAGCCGCTCGGCGACTGGCCGCAGGAGCGCACCGGCCTGGTCGACCTCGCGACGGTGCCGGTCCCGGCCGGGACCACCGCGTACCTGTGCGGCCCGCTGCCCTTCCTGCGCTCGGTGCGGGAGCAGCTGCTCACCGCGGGCGTCCCGGCGGCGTCGATCCACTACGAGGTCTTCGGCCCCGACCTCTGGCTCGGCCAGGACGCCTGACCGGCCGGGGGCGCCTGACCGGCCCGTGCGCCTGAACGGCCGGAAGGCCCGCACGGCCGGGAAGGCCCACGCGGCCGGGGTGTGTGCGTGCAGGTGGGTGGCGGCCCGCCTGCACGCACACACAGACGCATACGCACACCCGCACGTCCGCGCGCACACCCGCTTACCCGCGCACCCGCGCACCCGGCGCGGCACCCTCCCGCCCGGTCGGCCCGCTCGGTAGCATCGCTGCCGCACGATCACCGGCGGGCCGGCCGACGGCTCCCCGACCACCGGCGCAGGGAGGGACGATGCGGGTCGCACTCTTCGCCACCTGCGTGAACGACGTGCTCTACCCGTCCACGGCGATCGCCACCGTCCGGCTGCTGGAGCGTCTCGGGGTGGACGTCGACTTCCCGGCCGCGCAGAGCTGTTGCGGGCAGCCGCAGTTCAACACCGGCTACCGGCGGGCCTGCGAGCCGCTGGTCCGGCGGACGGCGCGCGCGTTCGCCGGCTACGACCACGTGGTGACGCCGTCCGGCTCCTGCGTGGCGATGGTCCGTGACACCTACCCGCGGATCGGGGCCAGGGCCGCCGCCGAGGGCCGTGGCACCGGCCTCGCCGACCTGGTCGCGCAACTCGTCCCACGAGTTCACGAGTTGACCGAGTTCCTGACCGATGTGCTGGGCGTCGAGGACGTCGGCGCCTCCTTCCCGCACACGGTGACCTACCACCCCTCCTGTCACGGGCTGCGGGTGCTCGGCCTCGGCGAGCGGCCCCGCCGGCTGCTCCGGGCGGTCCGCGGGCTGGAGCTGGTGGAGCTCCCGGGAGCCGAGGAGTGCTGCGGCTTCGGGGGCACCTTCGCGGTGAAGAACCCGGCCGTCTCGGCGGCGATGGGCGAGGACAAGGTGCGCAGCGCCCTCGCCACCGGCGCCCGGGTGCTCTGCGGCGCCGACAACTCCTGCCTTCTGCACCTCGGCGGGATGCTGCGCCGCCGGGGCGACGCGTTGCGCCCGTTGCACCTCGCCGAGATCCTGGCGAGCACCGAGGCCGAACCCTGGAGGCCGAGTTGAGCCGCCCCGCCTTCCTCGGCCTGCCCTCGTTCCCGGGCAGGCACTCCCGCAACGCGCCCACCCCGGGCGGCACCGGAACGGGCGGCACTGTGACGGGCGGCACTGTGACGGGCGGCACCGGGACCGTCGGCACCGGAACGGGCGGCGTGACGGGCGAGCCGTTCCCGGAGGTCGCCGCCCGCGCCACCCGGGACACGACGCTGCGCGCCAACCTGCGGCACGCCACCCACACCATCCGCGACAAGCGGGCCCGCGCGGTGGCCGAGCTCCCGGACTGGGCCGGGCTGCGTGCGGCCGGCAAGGCGATCAAGGACCACACGCTGCGTCATCTCGACCGCTACCTCGTCCAGTTGGAGGATGCCGTCACGGCGGCCGGCGGCACCGTGCACTGGGCCGCCGACGCGGACGAGGCCAACGCGATCGTCACCCGGCTGGTCCGCGCGGCCGTCAGCCCCGACGCCGGTGAGGCCGACGCCGGTGAGGCCGAGGCCGAGGTGGTCAAGGTCAAGTCGATGGCCACCCAGGAGATCGGACTGAACGAGGCGCTCGCCGCCGCGGGCATCACCGCGTACGAGACCGACCTCGCCGAGCTGATCGTGCAGTTGGGCGACGACCGGCCCTCGCACATCCTCGTCCCGGCGATCCACCGCAACCGCGCCGAGATCCGGGAGATCTTCGCCGGGCGGATGGCCTCGTGGGGGCGGCCGGCACCCGAGGGGCTGACCGACGAGCCCGCCGAACTCGCCGAGGCGGCCCGGTTGCACCTGCGCGAGAAGTTCCTCCGCGCCCGGGTCGCCGTCTCCGGGGCCAACTTCATGGTCGCCGAGAC
The DNA here is from genome assembly GCF_042266225.1 of Kitasatospora sp. NPDC056181. Taxonomy (NCBI): domain Bacteria; kingdom Bacillati; phylum Actinomycetota; class Actinomycetes; order Kitasatosporales; family Streptomycetaceae; genus Kitasatospora; species Kitasatospora sp. NPDC056181. Next base: position 42,179 of record NZ_JBHJUK010000036.1, on the reverse strand, counting down.
CGGCACGCTGGTGGTCGTGGAGTCCGAGGGCAACGGGCGGATGTGCCTCACCCTGCCGCGCACCCTGATCTCCGTCGTCGGCATCGAGAAGGTGGTGCCGACCTGGCGGGACCTGGAGGTCTTCCTGCAGCTCCTGCCGCGCTCCTCCACCGCCGAGCGGATGAACCCGTACACCTCGTTCTGGACCGGGGTCACCCCGGGCGACGGCCCGTCCGAGTTCCACCTCGTGCTGCTCGACAACGGGCGGACGGCCACCCTCGCCGACGAGGTCGGCCGCCAGGCGCTGCGCTGCATCCGCTGCTCGGCCTGCCTCAACGTCTGCCCGGTCTACGAGCGGGCCGGCGGGCACGCGTACGGCTCGGTGTACCCGGGGCCGATCGGCGCCATCCTGACACCCCAACTACGCGGCGTCACCGGCCCGGTGGAGGCCTCGCTGCCGTTCGCCTCCTCGCTCTGCGGGGCCTGCTACGAAGTCTGCCCGGTGGCGATCGACATCCCCGAGGTCCTGGTCCACCTGCGCGAGCGGGTCGCGGCGCAACGTGGGCACCGGCTGGAGCGGGCAGCCGTCGCGGCGGCCGGCTACGTGCTCGACCACCCGGAACTGCTCCGCGCGGCCGAGCGCGCGGCGGCCCGGACCAGGCGCTTCCACCCGCACCGCCTGCCCGGACCGGGCCGGGCCTGGACGGACACCCGGGACCTCCCGGAGCTGCCGCCCGAGCCCTTCCGCGACTGGTGGCGGAGGAACCGCCGATGACGACGCACCGCCCTCCGGGCTCCCGCGAGCTCGTCCTCGGCCGGATCCGCGCCGCGCTCGGCGCCGGCCGTCCGGCGACGGGCGACGGGCGACCGGCGGGCCGCGCCGGCGCCGGCCGAACAGCCGGTGCCCCGCGACTACTTGGCGAGCCACGCACCGGCGGACGACCCGGCGGCCCTGCTCGACCTGCTGCACCACAACCTCGCCGACTACCGCGCCGTGGTCCACCGCTGCCCGTCCGCCGGGCTGCCCGCCCTCGTCGCCGCGCTCCTCGCCGGGCGCGGCTCGCGCAGCGTCGCCGTCCCGGCCGACCTGCCGCCCGCCTGGCTCTCCGCGGCGACGGCGGTCGAGGCGCGGCCGGACGACGGCACCCTCACCGCGGCCCGGCTGGACCGGACGGACAGCGTGCTGACCGGCTGCGCCCTGGCCATTGCCGAGACCGGGACCCTGGTCCTGGACGCGGGCCCGGCCCAGGGCCGGCGACTGCTGACCCTCGTCCCCGACCACCACATCTGCGTCGTCCTGGCACCCGGGCAGGTGGTCGCCTCCGTGCCGCTCGCCCTTCCCCGGCTCGACCCCGCCCGCCCCCATACCTGGATCTCCGGCCCGTCCGCCACCAGCGACATCGAACTCGACCGGGTCGAGGGCGTGCACGGCCCGCGCACCCTGGAGGTCGTGCTGGTCACCCCGGACTGACGCCACCGCGCCGCCGCCGGCGCGGTCGGACCCGCTCAGGCCGGCCGCAGCTCCAGCGTGCAGCACTTCGCCCCGCCGCCGCCCTTGAGCAGCTCGGAGACGTCCACCGGAACCGGCTCGTAGCCCTGCTCGGACAGCCGGCCGGCCAGCGCCTTGGCGGTCTCCGGCAGCAGGACGTGCCTGCCGTCCGAGACGGCGTTGAGGCCGAACACCTCGGCGTCGGCGCGGTCGGCGAGGATCGCGTCCGGGTAGAGGCTGCGCAGCAGCGCCTGGCTGTCCGGCGAGAAGGCCGCGGGGTAGTACATGACGTGGTCGTCGTCGAGGACGGCGAGCGCGGTGTCCAGGTGGTAGTACCGCGGGTCGACCAGGGTCAGGCCGAGCACCTGCACGCCGAACAGCGCCCGCGCCTCGGCGTGCGCGGCCGGGTCGGTGCGGAACCCCGTCCCGGCGAGCACCCGGCGGCCGGCCACCAGGTGGTCGCCCTCGCCCTCGTTGACGTGGCCGGCCCGGCGGACCTCCCGGTACCCGCGGGCCCGGAACCACTCCTGGTAGGCGTCCGACTCGGCCGCCCGTTCGGGGTGACGGAAGGTGGCGACCAGCGCCCGGCCGTTCAGCACGGTGGCGCCGTTGGCGGTGTAGACCATGTCGGGCAGGCCGGGCAGCGGGTCGATCAGCTCGACGGTGTGGCCGAGGCTCAGGTACAGCGCGCGCAGGCGCTCCCACTGGCGGAGGGCGAGCGCGGTGTCGGTCGGGCGCGCCGGGTCCATCCACGGGTTGATGGCGTAGTCGACGGTGAAGTGCGTCGGCCGGCACATCAGGTAGCGCCGCGGCCTGGCGGTGCGCTCCGGGGTTCGGTTCGGCATGCGGCAACCTCCGCCGTCCGGGGGTTCGGGGGCCGGCAGCGGCACGGGTCGTGCGAGCGCTGCCCAGAGGGCGGCTGCCCCGCCCACGCGGTTCGCACACGCGCGCGGGCGCCCCCGGCCGACGCAGGCCCCAGCGCACCCGGCGCGGTACCCGGCGCACGACGGCACGCCGCGCGCCCCGCTCACCGCCGGTCTGCCCGCCTGCCGGCCCGCACAGCGCCGGGTATGCCGGCCTGCCCGCACACCACCGGCCTGCCCGCCTGCCCGCCTGCCCGCCTGCCCGCCTGCCCGCCTGCCCGCCTGCCACCGGGTATACCGGCCTGCCCGCACACCACCGGTCTGCCGCCCGTCCCTACGTGGCCGATCTCACGTACCGGCAAGGGCCACCTACGGTGGCGTAGGTCACTTGAGACGGTGAACTATCTACTTCATGCCGAACCTCCAGGAGACCCTTGACCTCAGTTCGTACGCCGCCCTCGGGGACAGCTTCACCGAGGGCCTGAACGACCCGGGAGCGGACGGTGCCTTCGCCGGCTGGGCGGACCGGCTGGCCGGTCTCCTCGCCGACGGACGGCCGCCGGGCGCGTTCCGGTACGCCAACCTCGCGGTGCGCGGCCGGCTGCTCGACCAGATCGCCGCCGAACAGGTGCCGGAGGTCCGGCGCATCCAGCCCGACCTGGTCACCTTCTGCGCCGGCGGCAACGACATCCTGCGCCCGGGCAGCGACCCGGACGAGGTGGCCGAGCGCTTCGAGGCGGCCGTCGCCCAACTCACCGAGTTCGCCGGGACGGTGCTGATCTGCACCGGCTTCGACACCCGCGGCGTGCCGCTGCTGAAGCACCTGCGCGGCAAGATCGCCACGTACAACGGCCACATGCGGGCCGTCGCCGACCGCAACGGCTGCAAGGTCGCCGACCTCTGGTCGCTGCGCGCGGTGCAGGACCGCCGGGCATGGAGCGACGACCGGCTCCACCTCTCCCCCGAGGGGCACCAGCGGGTCGCCCTGCTGGCCGCCCGTTCGCTGGGCCTGCGCACCGAGCAGGACCCGGAGGCGCCGTGGCCGGCCCTCCCCGTCCAGTCGGCCGCCGACCACCGCCGGGAGAACCTCCAGTGGGCGCGCGAGTTCCTGGTGCCGTGGGTCGGCCGGCGGCTGCGCGGCGAGTCCTCCGGCGACAACGTCGAGGCCAAGCGGCCCGAGCTGACGCCGCTCTGACGCAGCCTCAGTAACGGGACGGCGCGGGCCCCTTGCGCGAACCGCGGGGGCCCGCGCCGGGCTGCCGGACCAACCGAACCGCACCCGCGTGGACCACGGCGGCCAGCGCGGCGCCGACGACGTACCAGAGCAGGTCCGGCGCGTTGAACGTGGAGCCGAGGACCAGCCTGGCGAGCACGCTGCGGCGGCCCAGTTCGTCGGGCACGCCGGTCAGTTGGAACAGTTCGACCGCCCAGCTCAGGGCGGCGGCCAGCCCCGCCGCGGGCAGCGGCCGCAGCCGCGGCGCAGCGACCAGCACCAGCGCGTACACCAGCACGGTGTACAGCGCGTCCCCCGCGCACTTGGCGAACTCCCCGCCGGTCACCGCCCGTACGCCGAGCCCGGCCGCCACCGTCAGGACCGCCGCCACCGCGGCCGCGACGCGCACGGTCCGCCTCCCCCGAAGATCATTCACACCGGCCACCCTAAGCGCTCGGCGTCCGGGCGCGTGTCCCGGAACCGCCGCCGCCCGCCCGGCGTCCCTCCCTCCCGACGGGCCGGTCCGGACGCCGGACCGGTGGCCCGGTACCCTGCTGGCCGGCCCGCCGAAGGGCCGGGTCCGCGCAGGTCGCGGACGGGAACGACAGAAGGACGGGGCGGGCGCAGTGACGCAGCTGACCGAAACGGTGGAGGGGTCCGGCCTGCGGGCGGACGCAGGGGAGGACGGCCGGGGGCCGGGGCGCCGGTTCGCCGTGGACGGGTTCGCGCCGCGCCACGACGGCCGCTCCCGCGAGCGCGGCAAGGCGCTGCGCGGGCGCACCCCGCGCGAGCGGCACGCCGAGCTGGCCCTCGCCGGCGACCGGCCGACCGCCGTCGAGGCGATCGAGGCCTCCAACGCCGGCCGCCTCACCGACCTGGTGCCGATCCGGCTCGGCCGGATGGCGGCCACCCCGTTTGCGTTCCTGCGCGGCTCGGCCGGCCTGATGGCCGCCGACCTCGCGACCACCCCGGCCACCGGGATCACCGCCCAGCTCTGCGGTGACGCGCACGCCGCCAACTTCGGCCTCTACGGCGACGCCCGCGGCCGGCTGGTCATGGACATCAACGACTTCGACGAGACCGTGCCCGGCCCGTGGGAGTGGGACCTCAAGCGGCTGGCCGCCAGCCTGGTGCTGGCCGGCCGGGAGATCGGCGCCGACGAGACGACCGCGCGCCGGGCCGCCTTCGACGCGGCCGGCTCGTACCGGCGGACCATGCGCACGCTGGCCAAGCTGCCCGTACTGGACGCCTGGAACGCCGTCGCCGACGACCAGCTGGTCTCCTTCGCCCAGGCGCACGACCTGGCCGAGGTGCTCCAGAAGGTCGGCGCCAAGGCGCTCGGCAACACCGGCGCCAGGTTCGCCGCCAAGTCGACCGTCCGCACGGAGGACGGCGGTTGGCGGTTCACGTCCGCTCCCCCGGTGCTCAGCGAGGTGCCGGACGCGACGGCCGGCGCGGTGGCCGCGTCGCTCGGCCCGTACGTGCGGACGGTACCCGCGGAGCTGCACCCGCTGCTCTCCCGCTACCAGGTGCAGGACGTGGCGTTCCGCGTCGTCGGCACCGGCAGCGTCGGCACCCGTTCGTACGTCGTCCTGCTCACCGACCACCGCGAGCAGGCGCTCGTGCTCCAGGTGAAGGAGGCGCGCCCGTCGGTACTGCTGCCCCACCTGGCCCGCGCGGGCTTCCCGGTCGCGGAGCCGGCCCAGGACGCCCACGAGGGCCGCCGGGTGGTGCTCGGCCAGAAGCGCATGCAGGTGGTCAGCGACACCCTGCTCGGCTGGACCACGGTGGACGGACTGCCCTACCAGGTCCGGCAGTTCCGCAACCGCAAGGGCAGCGTGGACCCGGCGGCGCTGCTCCCCGGCCAGCTCGACGACTACGCGCGGATCACCGGCGCCCTGCTGGCCCGGGCCCACGCGCACACCGCCGACCCCGGCCTCATCACCGGCTACTGCGGCAAGAACGAGGCGCTGGACGAGGCGGTCGCCGCCTTCGCGGTGGCGTACGCGGACCGCACCGAGGCGGACCACGCCGACCTGCTCGCCGCCATACGGGCGGGCCGGCTCCCGGCCGAGCACGGCGTCTGACGACCGGTCACCGCGGGCCGGCGGGGTCCAGTAACGGCGCGACCGCCGCGACGAACTCCGCCGGCCGGGCGCGGTGCACCAGGTGCCCGGCCCCGATGGTGACCACCCGGCAGTCCGGGATGCGCTCGGCCATCTCCGTGATCCGGTCCTGCGGCACGTGGCTGGCCGGGCCGCCCGCCACCACCAGGGTGGGCGCCGTGATGGCCGCCATCCGCTCCAGCCAGACCGGCTCCGGGGTGTCGATCTGGCGCTTGACCGCCCGCACCACCGACCAGTCGAAGTCCACCGGCCCGTCGGGCGCCGCGGCCACCGGGGTCGCCGGCCGCGGGTGGGGGGCCGGGACGTCCTCCAGTACCAGGCGGCCGATCCGCCCGGGGTGCTCCTGCGCGAGCAGGTAGGCCACCACGCCGCCCATCGAGTGGCCGACCAGGTCGACCCGGTCCAGCCCCAACGCGTCCAGGAAGCCCAGGACGTCGTCCCGCATGAGCTCCAGGCCGTACCGACCGGGCCGGCCGCTGTCGCCGTGGCCACGCAGATCGAGCGCGTGGACGTGGTGGTGCGGCGCGAGGCCGGGCAGGACCACGTCCCAGTCGGCGGCCCGCTCACCGAGCGCGTGCAGCAGCACCAGTGGCGGGCCGCCGGGCCTGCCGCTCTCCCGGCAGGCGAGGGCGACGTCCGGCAGCTCCACGATCCGATGCGCAGTCATAACGGTCACCGTATGCCGCGGACGCCGCCCGCGGACGACCCGTTCGCCCAGCGCTCAACGCCCCGCCGCCGCGCGCTACTGCTGCGCCCGTCTCCCGGTCGGCCCGGGCCCGACCGCGGCCTCACGGTCGCCCCGCGCGCCCGGACCCTCCTCGGCACCGGCCTCGGCACCGGCGCCGACCTCGGCATCGGCATCGGCATCGGCATCGGCCTCCCTGCCCGCCCCTGCCCGGCCCGCGCACACCGACGCCAGCACCGCCAGGCCGGCCACCGCCGCACAGACCGCACTCGCGTAGGTGTACGCCGCCCGGTGCCCGCCGCCGCCCGCGGTGGCGCGCAGGTAGACGCCGGAGAGCGCCGAGATGGACACCGCCGCCGCGATCCGCTGCGCCATCTGCAGGATCGCCCCGCTCACCCCGGCCGCCTCGGCGGGCGCGTGGCGCAGCACGTACGCCTGGTTGGTCGCCCCCATCAGGCCCACGGCGGCGCCCCCTGCCAGCTGCAGCGCGGCCAGCAGCCACGGCAGCGCACCGGCCGGCCCCCAGTGCACGACCAGCCCGCCGGCCAGCATCACCAGGGCCGAGCCGGTCATGCCCGCGGTGACGGTCCGCCGTCCGAAGCGCTGCACCACCCGCCAGGCGAGCGCGGAGGCGACCCCCATCGACACCGCCGAGGGCAGCGAGACCAGCGCCGCGCCCATCGGGGAGAGCCCGAGGCCGTCCTGCAGGAACATCGCCAGCACCAGCCCGGCCGCGAGCGAGGAGCCGAACTGCGCCATCGCCACGGCCGTCCCCAGCGCGTAGGGCGCGGACCGGGTGAGCGCCGGGTGGATCAGCGGGTGGCCGCCGGCCCGGGCGTAGCGCCGCTGCCACCCGACGAGCAGGCCGAGCAGCAGGCAGTCACCGGCCGCGAAGGCCAGCCAGCCGGTCCAGCCGGGCGGCTGGACGAAGGGCAGCATCAGCGTCAGGGTCAGCGCGCCGACCAGCAGCAGCCCGACCAGGTCGAGGTCCGCGTGCCGGGCGCTCGGGCGCGGCCGTGGCAGGTGGCGGGCGGCCAGGACGACGGTCGCCAGTCCGAAGGGCACGTTGAGCAGGAACGTCAGCCGCCAGCCGTGCTCCGGCCCGAACGCGGCCAGTACCGCACCACCGACCGGCGGCCCGAGCGCGAAGGCGAGCCCGCCGGTGACGGCGTACATGCCGAGCGCCCGCGCCCGCAGCTGGCCGCTGAAGACGTCCTGGATCGTGCCGATCATCTGCGAGTTGACCAGTCCGGCCCCCGCGCCCTGGAGCAGCCGCGCCGCGACCAGGACCCACGGTTCGGTGGCGGTCGCCGAGAGCAGGCTCACGGCGGTGAACAGCGCAAGGCCGGTGACGAAGAACCACTTGCGGCCCCGGACGTCCCCGAGCCGCCCGCCGGGCACCAGCGCCAGCCCGAAGGCGAGCGAGTAGCCGGCCACGATCCACTGCAGGTGGGCCGGCTGGGCGTGCAGGCTCTCGCGCAGCGCGGGGATCGAGGTGTTGAGCACGGACTGGTCGAGCAGCGTGGTGAACCCGCCCGCGACGCAGACCAGCAGGACCCGGCGCCCCGCCGCGTCGAACCGCTCCCGGGGCGCCTCGGCTATCGCGCCGGCGGAGGACCGCTTCACGGTGCGACCACCACCAGCACGTACCGGGCCTCTTCGGGGCCGGGACAGCGGAAGCGGGTGCTCTCGGCGACGAAGCGCAGGCAGTCACCGGCTGCGAGGAGTTGCGGCTCCCCGTCGACGGTCAGCTCCAGGCCGCCCGCCGTCAGCCACAGGTGGTGCTCCAGCCCGGGCACGGACGGCCGGTCGTACGCGATGTCGGCCCCCGCCGGCAGCCGGCCCTCGATGACCTCGGCCCGCAGCGAGCCGTGCGGCGGCGACACCGCCCGCCGGACGAACCCGGTCTCCTCGTCGCGCCAGACCGCCTGGTCAGCGGCCCGCACCAACCGCGCCGGCGCCTGCTCGACCTCGGCCAGCAGCCGCGACATCGTCCGCCCGTACACCGCGCAGAGCCGCCCCAGCAGCGCCGCCGTCGGGCTCACCTCCGCCCGCTCCACCCGCGACAGCGTCGACCGGCTCACCTCCGCCCGCCGCGCCAACTCCTCCAACGTCCACCCGCGTTCGAGCCGCAGCTCGGCGAGGCGCGAAGCCAGTCGCTCGTCGGCGACCGTGTCGATTCCCATATTCGCGATGCTATCCCGGATACGGGACTCGACGGCCGGACCCGACGGCCGGACCCGACGGTCGGACCAGTCCTGGCCGGACGGGGGTGAGCCGGGCCGGGCGGGCCGGTAGCGGGCGGTGGCGGGGGCGCCCTCGGCCCGGCGCACCCGCGCGTCGACGATCGCCGGAAGAGTTCCCGGACGAGGATGTCGAGAACCCGTGGGCGGCTCCGTCCCAGGGGTGCAAGCGGCCAGAATGGGCCGCACGGCACCGAGGAGGAACACGATGGCCAAGTACCTGCTGCTGAAGCACTACCGCGGCGCCCCGGCTCCGGTCAACGACGTGCCCATGGACCGGTGGACGCCGGAGGAGATCTCGGCACACGTGCAGTACATGAACGACTTCGCGGCCCGGCTGGAGGGGACCGGCGAGTTCGTCGACGGTCAGGCGCTCGCTCCCGGGGGCACCTGGGTCAGGTACGACGGCGAGGGCCGCCCGCCGGTCACCGACGGACCCTTCGCCGAGACCAAGGACCTCATCGCCGGCTGGATGGTGATCGACGTCGACGGCTACGAGCGCGCCGTCGAGCTGGCCGGGGAACTGTCGGCCGCGCCCGGAGCGGGCGGGAGGCCGATCCACGAGTGGCTCGAACTGCGCCCGTTCCTGACCGAGCCGCCCACCATCACGGAGTGACCCGGCCATGAACGAGGCCCTGCTCCGGAGCCTCACACCGAGCGTGCTCGGAATCCTCGTCCGCCGCGGAGCCGACTTCGCGGCGGCCGAGGACGCCGTGCAGGACGCGCTGGTGGAGGCGGTCCGCGTCTGGCCCACCGGCCCGCCGCGGGACCCGAAGGGCTGGCTGGTCACCGTGGCGTGGCGCAGGTTCCTCGACGCGACCCGCGCGGACGCCTCCCGCCGCTGGCGGGAGGACCTCGTCGACGAGGAGCCGCCGCCCGGGCCCGCCCCCGCGGTGGACGACACGCTCCAGCTCTACTTCCTGTGCGCCCACCCGTCGCTGACGCCGTCGTCCGCGGTCGCGCTCACGCTGCGCGCCGTGGGCGGGCTGACCACCCGCCAGATCGCCCGGGCCTACCTGGTGCCCGAGGCGACCATGGCGCAGCGCATCAGCCGGGCCAAACGCACCGTCTCCGGCGTGCGCTTCGAACGGCCCGGCGACGTCGCCACCGTGCTGCGCGTCCTCTACCTGGTCTTCAACGAGGGCTACGGCGGTGACGTCGACCTCGCCGTCGAGGCCATCCGGCTCACCCGGCAGCTCGCGGCCGCGATCGACCACCCCGAGGTCGCGGGGCTGCTCGCCCTCATGCTGCTCCACCACGCCCGGCGCGCGGCCCGGACCGCGCCCGACGGCAGCCTGGTGCCGCTCGCCGAGCAGGACCGCTCCCGGTGGGACACCGCGTCGATCGCCGAGGGCGTCGGGATCCTCCAGGCGGCCCTCGCCCGCGACCGGCTGGGCGAGTTCCAGGCCCAGGCCGCCATCGCGGCCCTCCACGCGGATGCGCCGACCGCCGGGGAGACCGACTGGGTGCAGATCGTCGAGTGGTACGACGAGCTCGCCGGCCTGACCGACAGCCCGGTCGTCCGGCTCAATCGCGCGGTCGCCGTCGGTGAGGCCGACGGCCCGCGCGCCGGACTGGCCGCACTCGCCGCACTGGACGACTCACTGCCCCGGCACACCGCGGTGTCGGCGTACCTCCACGAGCGCGACGGCGACCTGGCGACGGCGGCGCGGCTGTACGCCGAGGCGGCCCACGAGGCACCCGACCTCGCCGAACGCGATCACCTGACGCGCCAGGCCGCCCGGCTCAACACCCGCCTGCACCGCTGACGGACCACCCGCGGATCCTCCGTGGTGCGGCGGTCCGACAGCGTCGGCGAGCTGCCTGGGCGCCGAGGGACGCTTTCTCCTTCCCCTCCTTCTCCTTCATGCCGGAGAACAGGGCTTCGCGCCGATGAATGGAACACGTCGGCCGGGGCCATCACGGCCGCCGAATCCGGAGTCGGGCGTACAAGAGTCAGCACACGACTTTCAGAATCTGACACGAGGATGCACATTGCTGCGACCACTCGCAGATAATGCGAGCTGCTCCATAGAACTCATACAAACGAAGCGGCACGCGTCGCACCCTCGCCCACCTGCCGGGATGGCGGTTTCCGGGATGTCAGGACTCCCGCCGACCCCCGGTCGACGATCCGGTCGGCTGCCGACCTGGACACCGCGGACAGTGGCCCGAGCTGCCGCAGTGTCAGCTTCGTGCGCCGGCCGGTGGCCGCGCCGGCCCTGCGGTCGATCGCGTGCCCGGTCCGGCCGGGCCCGGCCGGACCGGGCCGACGAACCCATCAGGCGGGTCGGCGGCGCCGGTAGTAGGCCCAGGCCAGGGCCAGCACGATCGGTCCCCACAACATCGCCGGCGTGATGCACACCCGGGCCAGGGCCATCCACCATCCGTTGCTGAACCCCACCTCGGGCAGGATGCCCGCCCAGGCGAGCGGGTAGAGGTCGAACATCGCCACCAGGGCCAGGCCGCCCAAGGTCGCCGGGACCACCGCGGCGAGCGGCGCCACCCGCTTGCCGCCGAGGAACGGCACCCAGCCCGGCAGCCTCTCGCCCCACCCGCTGACCAGGCCGGTGGTGAGCAGGGCCAGCGCCTCGGTGAGCACACTGAGCCCGACGACGTAGAACGGACTCCACCACGGAGCGACCGGTGCCGCCGGGTCGACCATCCCCATCCGGAAGTCGGCGGCGAACGGCAGCCGCCACAGGCAGTGCGGCAGCACGACGAACGGGAGGGCTTTGGCGAGCCGGAGGGCCCAGCCGGGCACGGGGCGCTCGGTGTCACCGAGGGGAAGGGCGAGGCGTGTGATCGGCATGACCCCAGCCTCGCCAAACCTCAACGACAGTACGTCGGCCACACGCAGGATCACGATCCCCCACGAGAGCCACCCCTCGATCGTCCTGGCGGCCGACCGTCGGCAGGACCCGGGTGGCCGTCCCGGAGGTCGGTCACGGGACAGCCCTCAGGCGGAACAGCAGCCTCGGAGCGAGGCATTCAGGGGTGTTCCGTGTAGGTTGCCGGAGGGGCGCCGGGGTGTGCCGGCCGCCTGGGCGTGTCGACCACCCGGGGTCGGGCCGACCGTCCGGGGCGGGCCGACCGTCCGGCGGGCAGCGTCGGACCGGGCCTACGAGCGGCGGGCCAGCAGGTGGGCGTCGAGGAAGCCCCGTTCGGAGGCCGGGTCGTGGAGCAGGCGGGCGAAGGGAACGAGCCCGGCGTCGGCCAGCAGTTCGGCGAGGCGGTCCGCCGGCCAGCTGTAGGCAGGCGTCACCTTGTGGTCGAAGCGGACCGGCTCCGGTCCGTCGGTCCCGAAGAAGGAGACCAGGAGCAGGCCGCCCGGCGCGAGGACGCGGACCTGCTCGGCGAGCAGCGCCGGCAGTTCCCCCGGCGGGGTGTGGATCATCGAGTAGTGGGCCAGTACGCCGCCGAGCGCGCCGTCCTCGACCGGCAGGGACTCCATCCGCGCCTCCTGGAAGCGCAGTGCCGGATGGGCCCGCCGGGCGTGGTCGACCATGCCCGGGGAGAGGTCGAGTCCGATGGCGTCCAGGCCGAGTTCGTGCAGCATGGCCGTCAGGTGTCCGGGCCCGCACCCGACGTCCGCCGCCCGCGGGTTGCCCGTCGCGCGCACCAGTTCGGCGAAGGTGCCGATCATGGCCCGGGCGAACGGCCGCTCCTCCAGCCGGTCTGCGAACAGCGACGCGTAGAGCTCGACGACCCCGTCGTAGGCCGCCCTGGTCTCGTCCCGATGATCCGTCATGGGAAGGACTCTAGGCCGGTCGGACCCAGCGGAGTACTACTACTACTGGTCACACCTGTGGAACGTGCAGAGACGTACCTCGACGACGCCCGGCAGTCGCAGGATCTGCTCCTTGAGCCTGTCCCGCGCCTTCCGGTCCGTGAAGCCGTCGGGCATTCCCACGTCGAGGACGAGCCGGCCGGGCCGTAGCTCGGAGACCTCGATCCGCGCGGCGCCGAAGTCCCGCAGCCGTTGCCTGTCCCGGTTGAAGTCCCGGTCGTGGGACCGGCCGACGGAGTCGAGGGTCGCCCGGACACCGCCCTCCCCAGGCCCCCTGACCGGTCATATGATGTCCGCGACCAGGGCCGATCACGGCCCGTGAAGGCTGGGGGGATCATGTTCGGCATCATCAGGCCGTGTCGGCACCGGCTGTCCGAGCGGTTGCAGGCGTCGTGGATGGCGCACCTGTGCGGGCTCTGCCTCGCCCTTCGGGACGACCACGGACAGCTGGCCCGGACCGCGACCAACTACGACGGTCTGATCATCTCGGTGCTGGTCGAGGCGCAGAGCGCGAAGGACGACCCCTCCGGCCGCCGCACCGCCGGGCCCTGCCCGCTGCGGGGGATGCGGACCGCCTCGGTCGCCAAGGGCGAGGGGGCACGGCTGGCGGCGGCCGTCTCACTGACGCTCGCCTCGGTGAAGATCCGCGACCACGTCGAGGACGGGGACGGCGTGTTCGCGCGTCGTCCGGTCGCGGCCGGGGCGCGCGCCGTGACCAGGCACTGGGACCGCAGGAGCGCGGGCAGCGCCTCGGTGGTCGGCTTCGACACCGCCGTGCTGCTCGACGCCGCCGCCCGCCAGGGCGAGTTGGAGCGCGGGCTGGAGCCGGGCGACTCCGTGCTCCTGGTCACCGAGCCCACCGAGAGCGCCACGTCGGCCGCCTTCGCGCACACCGCCGCACTGGCCGGACGGCCCGGCAACGCCGCGCCACTGGCCGAGGCGGGGCGGCTGTTCGGCCGGCTCGCCCACCTGCTGGACGCCGCCGAGGACCAGGCCGAGGACGCCGCCGGCGGCGCCTGGAACCCGCTCACCGCCACCGGCACCGACCGGGCCGAGGCCGAACGCCTCTGCCGGGACGCCGTCCACGGCATCCGGCTCGCCCTGCGCGAGGTCGAGCTGACCGACCGGGCGCTGGTCCACGTCCTGCTCGCGCACGAGACCGAGCGCGCGGTCGAGCGCGTCTTCGGCCCGGCCTCGCACACCGCCGCCTGCAAGACCCGGACGGCGCCCGGCGGCGGGGACACCACCACCGCTCCGGCCGGCTCCAACCCCTACCAGTCGCCGCCCCGGCACGGCCCGAACCAGGCGCCGCCGGCCGGTCCGGGCGCGCCCGTCCCGCCGTGGGTGCCGCAGGGGCCGGGCTTCTCCCCGCCCGGCACCCCGCCCCCGCACCGCCGCAACCTGCTGGCCGGCTGCGCGGTCTGGGCGCTGATGGCCTGCACGTGCCAGCTGATGTGCTGCGACCACAACGACCCGTTCTCGCGCGAGCACCGGACCGGCTGGTGCGCCCGGCAGAACTGCGACTGCGGCTGCGGGGACTGCAGTGGTTGCGGGGACTGCTTCCAGTGCTGCCAGTGCTGCGGGGACGGCGGCTGCTGCGACGGCTGTGACTGCGGTTGCGACGGATGCGACTGCGGCGGCTGCAACTGCTGAAGCCCGGCCCCTGGGCACACCGGCGCATTCCCGGAACCACCCCCGGGAACACCCCGGGTTTCAACGGAAACTGACACGACCACAGGTGGAGGCGGGCCCGTCCGACTGGCGAGCCCGCCCGCGTGGCGGCTCCTGCCTGCGGTGGACGACGGTTCCACCACAGGCAGGACGCGGAGCCGGGCGTACGCGATCTAACGTGGCGTCATGTTGAGAACTCCCCGGCACCGCAACGTCGTCACCCGTGTCGTCAGCCGTTCCGCACCGCTGGCCGTCCTGTTCGCGCTGCTCTGCCTCGTGGCGCCGCAGGCCGCGGTTGCCGCCCCCGGCCCGACCACCGCCGGCCTGTCCCCTCCCCGGAGCGCAGGGGCGCCGCAGGTACCACCGCCCACCGTCCGGCGGCCGGTCGGCACCGCCTCGCTGCACCTGGTGGACGCGGGCCGGCGTGATCCGTGGCGGGCCGACGCCGCCACCCGCGAGCTGATGGCGACGCTCTGGTACCCGGCGTTGTCGGGGCGCGGCGAGCGGGCCCCGTACATGTCGGCGGAGCTGTCCACCGTGCTGTTCGGCGGCCCGGAGGCGAGCCGCGTGCGCACGGGTTCGCTGGTCGGCGTGCCCCCGGCACCCGGATCCCACGCGCTGATCGTGCTCTCACCCGGCTTCGGCTTGAGCCGCACCTCGCTCACCGCCCTCGCCGAGGACCTCGCCGCCCGTGGCTACGCGGTGGCGGCACTCGACCACACCTACGAGACGGCGGTGCAGTTCCCGGACGGGCGGGTGGAGCACTGCCTGATCTGCGACCGGGTGGACGACCAACGGGCGGCGGAGGTCACCCTCAGCCGGGCGAAGGACATCCGGTTCCTGATCGACCGCTTGACCGCCGGGCCTGGCTCCGGACCCGGCGCGGAAACTGGCGCCGGGCCCGGCTCCGGGCCTGGCACGGAACCTGCCTCCGGGCCCGGCACGGAACCCGGCTCCGGACCTGGCTCCGGACCTGGCTCCGGGCTGGTCCGAGGGCTCCGGATCGACCGGTCCCGGATCGGCGTGGCCGGGCATTCGCTCGGCGGGGCGAGCGCGATCGAGGCGATGCACGAGGACGGGAGGATCCGTGCCGCCGCCGACCTCGACGGCGACTTCTTCGTCCCGCCGCCCGTCGACGGCCTCGCCCGCCCGGTGCTGCTGCTCGGCGCCCAACGCGGTGGCGACTCCTCGCCCGCGGCCAACTGGGAGCGGACGTGGAAGCACCTGACCGGCTGGAAGCGCTGGCTCGACCTCCCCGAGGGCGGCCACCTGACCTTCTGCGACCTGCACTGGCTGGTGGACGCGTTCGGGGTCCGCGACCAGGTGCCGCCGGACGTCGCGCCGGAACAGTACGGCACCATCAAGGGCGCGCGCGGGCTCGTCGCCACCCGGGCCTACCTCGGGGCGTTCTTCGACCGACACCTGCTCGGCCGCCCGGGACCGCTGCTGGACCACCCGTCTGCGGCCTACCCGGAGGTGCGCCTCCTGAAGTAGCCGACACCGTCGTCCGGTTCGGCCCGGTGCAGCCCCGGACCGGACGACACCTCACCGCCCCCGACCCACATCCCCGGCTCCGGCGCCGCCGGGCCGCGCTCCCACAACGGCAGCACCTCGACCCGCTGCCCCGAACCGGCTCTCGCCGGCTCGTCCTCAGGCATCGGAGCCCGTCTCCGCCGCCCGCCGGTCGGCGACCAGCGAGCTCTCCAGACGGGCCAGCAACACCCGGAACCGCTCCGCGTCCTGCTCCGTCATCCGCCCCTCGGGCAGCACCCGTACGCCCCGCGTCTCGATCGTTCCCTCGTTCATGCCCCCGACGTTAGGCCCTGCCGATCAACGCCCGATAAACAACGTCCCCGCCGCCCCGCCCCCGCCCCGCCCGGGCCTGCGTCACCGAGGAACCGCAGGTCACGCGGTACCGGCGGGCCGGACACACGGCTGAACAATCGGTTGACCAAAGCCGTTCTCCCCACGGCAGGGCGCGGGAGTCGACGCGGGTCCGGTCGTGACACCGGCCGTGGCTCCTCGGGTCCCACGGCCCGGCCGGTGGAGGGTGGGGGCCGCGGTGGTCGTCTCTCCCCCATCGGCTCGGGGACATCCTCCCGTCGCGGCGCCGCGCACCTGCTTCGGTACGTCCTCCCGCCGGCGCCGGACGGCTGCTTCCCTACGTCCTCCCGCCGGCGCCGGGACGCCTGGTTCGGGACGCCTGCTCCGGGACGCCTGCTTCGGGACGGCCTCCCGTCGGCTTCCGCGGAGGGCCTCAGGCCCGACCCAGCACCCGGTCGACCGTGATCTCGATGACCACGCGGTCCGGGTTCACGCGCGGTTCCCGGTAGCGCTCGGTGTAGCGCCGGACGGCCTCGGCCACCGCCTCCGGCTCGTCCCGCACGACGGCGACGCCCTCCAACGTCGACCAGCGGGCGCGGTCCACCTGGCAGACCGCCACCCGCATGCCGGCCGCTCCGGCCGCCAGGACGTTGCGCACCTTGCGGCTGGTCCTGCTGCTGATCACGCGTGCGGTCCCGGTCTCCGGCTGGTACGTCACCCCGACCGGCACCACGTGCGGTGAGCCGTCCGGCCGCTGCGTGGTCAGTGTGGAGATGTGCCGCTCCTGCCAGAAGGCTAGGAACGCGTCGTCGAGTTCGCGCGGATCATGGGCCATGCCCGCGATCGTACGACGCCCGGCCCGGTGCGCGGGCACCGGGCCGGGCGTCCGCCGACGTCACGGAGTCACGGAGTCACGGAGTCACGACGTCACGACGCCACGACGTCAGTGGCCGCGCGCGATCCACTCGGGCAGTGCGGGGGCCTCGGCACCGATGGTGGTCGGGTCGCCGTGCCCGGTGCGGACCGTCGTCTCCGGCGGGAGGGAGAGCAGCCGGTCCCGGATCGAGTCGATGATCGTCGGGAAGTGCGAGAACGACCGGCCGGTGGCGCCGGGGCCGCCCTGGAACAGGGTGTCGCCGGTGAAGACCGTCCCGAGGTCGGGCGCGTGGAGGCAGACCGCGCCCGGCGCGTGGCCGGGAGTGTGCAGCACGGTCAGTACGGTGCCCGCCAC
Organism: Kitasatospora sp. NPDC056181; assembly: GCF_042266225.1. Lineage (NCBI taxonomy): Bacteria > Bacillati > Actinomycetota > Actinomycetes > Kitasatosporales > Streptomycetaceae > Kitasatospora > Kitasatospora sp. NPDC056181. The sequence continues at coordinate 25,065 of NZ_JBHJUK010000036.1, read as the reverse complement.
CTCGATCCGCTCGCCGTCGGCGAGTTCGCCGTCCGGCAGCCGGTCGGGGTGGGTGAGCTTCCACAGCGGAAGGTCGTCCGGGTGCAGCAGGATCGGCGCACCGGTGCGGGCCGCGAGCGCCGGGGCCGCGTCGATGTGGTCGTTGTGCGCGTGGGTACAGACGATCGCCACCAGCCGGCGCCCGCCGAGCGCCGCCTCGATGGCCGCGGCGTCGTGGGCCGCGTCGATCACCACGGCCTCGGTGTCGTCGCCGACGATCCAGACGTTGTTCTCCACCTCCCAGCTGCCGCCGTCGAGGTCGAAGGTTCCGGCGGTGACCAGCCGGTCGATCCGGGCGGTGCCTCCCTTGCTCACAGGACCACCACCGAGCGCAGCACGTCGCCCTCGTGCATGCGCGTGAACGCCTGCTCCACGGCGTCGAGCTCGATGGTCTCGGTGACGAACGCGCCGAGGTCCAGGCGGCCCTGGAGGTAGAGGTCGATCAGCATCGGGAAGTCCCGCGAGGGCAGGCAGTCGCCGTACCAGGAGGACTTCAGCGCGCCGCCGCGGCCGAACACGTCGATCAGCGGCAGCTCCAGCTTCATCTCCGGCGTCGGCACGCCGACCAGGACGACGGTGCCGGCCAGGTCGCGGGCGTAGAAGGCCTGCTGGTAGGTCTCCGGGCGGCCGACCGCCTCCACGACCACGTCCGCGCCGTTGCCGTCGGTCAGCTCGCGGATCGCCTCGACCGGGTCGGTGGTGCGGGAGTTGACGGTGTGCGTGGCGCCGAGCTTCTGCGCGGTGGCGAGCTTGCGGTCGTCGATGTCCACCGCGATGATCTTCGCCGCACCGGCCAGCCTGGAGCCGAGCACCGCCGCGCCGCCGACACCGCCGCAGCCGATCACCGCGACCGAGTCGCCGCGGCCGACGTTGCCGGTGTTGATCGCGGCGCCGATGCCCGCCATCACGCCGCAGCCCAGCAGGCCCGCGACGGCCGGCTCGGCCGCCGGGTCGACCTTGGTGCACTGGCCGGCCGCGACCAGGGTCTTCTCCGCGAACGCACCGATCCCCAGCGCCGGGGACAGCTCGGTGCCGTCCAGCAGGGTCATCTTCTGCTTGGCGTTGTGGGTGTTGAAACAGTACTGCGGGCGCCCGCGCTTGCAGGAGCGGCACTGGCCGCAGACCGCACGCCAGTTGAGGATCACGAAGTCACCGGGCTCGACCTCGGTGACACCGGCGCCGACCGACTCCACGATGCCCGCGGCCTCGTGACCGAGCAGGAACGGGAACTCGTCGTTGATGCCGCCCTCACGGTAGTGGAGGTCGGTGTGGCAGACGCCGCAGGCCTGGATCCGGACCACCGCCTCGCCCGGCCCGGGGTCGGGCACGACGATCGTCGTCACCTCCACGGGCGCACCCTTGGCACGCGCGATGACTGCCTTGACCTGCTGGGCCATCCGATTCCACCTCCGTCGGCCGATGCGGCTCTGCACCGGCGGGACCTGCTCAAACGACTTGTCCACGAAGCGTATCGTCCGCGCCGGTCCGCGCCCGGCGAACAGCCTCGGTGATCCGGCTCACCCTCGCCGACTCCCCTGTCCGGCCCCTCCCCGACTCCCCTGTCCGGCTTCCCTGTCCGGCCCCTCCCCGACTCCCCTGTCCGGCTTCCCTGTCCGGCCCCTCCCCGACTCCGCCTCAGATCGTCTGCCCGGGAGCCTCCTCCAGCCCTGCCGCAGGCTCGCCTCAGACCCTCCCGTACCGGCCCACGGCCGGCGCCCCGGACCGGCCGGCCCCGCCCCAGGCCCGCCCAGGTCCACCCAAGCCCGCCCAGGACCGCACGGCCCGTCGGCCGGGCCGAGGGCGTGCAGCGACCGCCGAGTGCCCGTCATCGTCCGCTCACCCACCCGGCGTTGGCTGGAATCGTTGCTGACTGTGGCACGCCGCCCACGTACGGTCGTACCGAACCCGACCCGTCCGACCCACCCGTCCCGTCGGCTCCGCCCCCGCCCGCCCGGGGGACCCACCCGAACCGTCCCCGCGCGCCTCCCCGGATCCGCCCCCCGCCGGGCCGCCCCGAGCGGCCCACCGCCCTGGAGTCTGGAGTACGGATGTCCGCCGAGAACAGTGTCACCTGCGCCGGCACCGGCACCGCCGCCGCGACCGCGGCAGAGGCACCATCAGCAGGAACGACCACGGAACCCGCGCTGCTCCCGTTGCACTGCCTGCGCCGGCTGGACCCGGGCCCGCCGCGGCTCGGCGTGCTCCCGACCGGCACCCCGGTCTGGCTGGTCAGCCGCCACGCCGACGTCCGGCAGGTGCTCACCGACCCCCGGCTGGGCCGGGCGCCGCTCCTCGCCCCCGACGCGCCCCCGGTGTCGGTGGTCCCGAACCTCCTGGACGACCCGCAGAGCCTGCTCAGCCTCGACGGCCCCGACCACCAGCGGCTGCGCCGCACCGTACAGCGGGCATTCACCCCCCGGGCGATCGCCCGGTGGCGCCCGTGGGTGGCGTCGGTGGTCGAGGGCCTGCTCGACGAGCTGATCGACCGGGGCTCCCCCGCCGACATCGTCGCCGCCTACACCCGTCCGCTTCCGACGGCCGTGATCAGCAGGCTGATGGGGCTGGACGATCTGGACGGCGAGCGCCTCGGGCACTGGAGCGACCACGCGTTCTCCACCACCGCCTACTCCGCCGAGGCGATCCGGGCGGCGCTGGAGGAGTTCGCCGCGTTCGGCGCCGGGCTGATCGCCGAACGCCGTGCCTCCCCCGGCGAGGACCTGGTCAGCAGCCTGCTCGCGGCGGCCGGGGAGAGCGGCGACGTCACCGAGCCGCAGTTCGTCTCCCTGGTGATCGGCCTGGTGGTGGCCGGGCACGAGACCACCATGACGGCGCTCGGAAACGCCCTGGTCTACCTTCTCGGCGACGGCCGCGAGGCCTGGAAGCAGCTCGCCTCCGACGAGCGGAGCGCGGCGGCCGCCACCGAGCAACTGCTGCGCGCCATTCCGCTCGTGGACACCGATCACCTCCCCGGGCTGCTGCGGCGCAGCAGCGAGGAGGTGGAGATCGGAGGGGTGGTCATCCCGGCCGGCAGCGTGGTCGCCGCCGACACCCGCACGGCCAACCATGACCCCGAGGTGTTCACCGGTGACCTGCTGACCGAACTGTTCTCCCCGCCGGCCGCACCGATGCTCACCTTCGGGGCCGGGCCGCACCACTGCCTGGGTGCCTGGCTGGCGCGGATGGAGATGGAGCTGGCGCTGCACCGGTTGGCCCGCCGGCTGCCCGCACTACGGCTCACCGCACCGACGGACGCCATCGACTGGCGGCGCGGCCTGGTGACCCGCAGTCCGCGCACGCTCCAGGTCGCCTGGTGACGGCGGACTCGGCGGGGACCGCCGGACGGGCGACCGACGACCCGGTGGTGGTCCGGGTCGACCACGGGCGCTGCGTCGGCTCGGGCATGTGCGCCCTCGCCGTACCCGGCTCCCTGGTGCTCGGCGCGGACGGGCTGGCCCACCCGGTGCGGGCGCCGCGGCCGGACGGTGCGCCACCCGTCGGGGAACCGCTGACGGCGAAGCTGGCCGAGGCCGTCGGCTTCTGCCCGGTCGAGGCGCTCACCCTGTACTCCGCCCGTGACGGACGCCGGATCGCCCACACCGGGTGAGGCCCAAGGGGCTCTCCGTCCACCGCCCCGCCCAGCACCCCACCAACGGCGCCGCCCGGTCGTAGGCGCCGCCCCGCTCGCGGGGTGGCGCCTACGACCGGGCGCCGTGCCACGTCACCACGCCGGGTCGTGCCACCACGCCGGGTCGTGCCACCACGCCGGGTCGTGTCACCACGCCGTGCCACGGCGCCGCACGGCGCCGCCCGCCCGACGGCAACGACCGCGTCAGACCCGGTCCGCGCAGGCCAGAGCCCTGCGCAGCTCACTCACCGGGTCGCCTTCGTGGTACGGCCGCTCACTGGCCTCAATGTGGTCCAGGAACTCCTGGTACCGCACCGCGTACATGAGGTGGTACAGCGGCTCGACCAGCTCCAGCGCGCGTTCCGGTGCCGACCCGGGGACGTGCTCGCGCCACGCCCGCGCCCACACCTCGGCGACCTGTGCCCACCGCTCCTCCGCGACGTACTGGCGCGGGCGCAGCCCGTCCAGGGCGGGGTGGCCGAGGCAGGAGTCGGCGAAGTCGACGACCACCACGTGGGTGCCGTCCGTGCCGTCGGAGCGCCAGTTGCCGGGGTGGAAGTCGCCGTGGACCAGGGTGTCCGGGAGCCCGCAGCCGGCCAGCTCCGCCACCAGCGCGGGCAGCCGCGCGGCGAGGACCCGCGCGGCGTCGCGTTCACCGGCCGTCAGCTCGCCGCCGGGCTCCGCCGCGAGCCGGTCGATCAGGCTGTTCACCTGCGCGACCAGCGTGGGCAGGGTGCGGTCGCGCAGGCCCGCCGAGGCGGCCCGGCCGTCGGCAGCCAGCGCCGCCTGGGCAGCGACCAGGCGGGGCACCACATCGGCGACCTCTTCGGCGGACGGTCCCCAGCAGTCCTCCCCGGGCACGTGGTCGATCAGCAGGCGGCCGCGCTCCGGGTCGGAGCCGAGCACCGGCGGCACCAGCGTCGGGTCGGCGGAGCCGAGCAGGGCGATCACGTCGCCCTCGTCGGCGTTGAACGCGGGGTTGGTCGCCTTCAGCCAGGCGTCGCCGCCGGTGGCGGTGCGGTAGCGGAACAGGCCGGAGAGGTTCCACGTCCGGATCTGCTCGGGCCGTCCGGCCGAGGGGCGACCGGCCCGGTCCAGCGCCTGCTCCGCCCAGTCGAGCGTCTCCCGGAGTCCGGCGGGCGTGGCCCAGCCGGCCCGTCGCTCGGCCGGGCCGAGCAGCGCGGCGGTGTCCGGACCCGCCTGACGCGGCACCAGTCCGGCGGGCCGCTCCAGTGCCTCGACGTGGTAGAGCACGTGGCCGCCGTTGCCGCCCTCGCCGTCCGTCACCCCGGCCAGCCGGAGCACCACCACGGGCACGCCCAGCTCCTGCGTCAGCCGCTCGACCACCGGCGCGGCGGCCGACCACCACGCCTCGTCCACCTCGTAGGGGCCCTGCGGACCGAAATATTCGTCACCGTACGTGAGGTGGGCGGTGACCGACCGGCTGTTCGCTTGCTTCATCCGGGCAGGTTCGCCGATCGGACCCGATCCGTGCGACCCATTTTCCGGCGGCCGGCCCGGACCGGGGGTGACCTGCCCGGGAACCGGCGGTGGCCGGCTGCTTGGATGGCGCCCGTGACCGCCGCACCGAACACACCCGCACCGAACACACCTGCACCGAACGCGCCTACACCGAACGCACCTGCACCCAACGCACCGGACCGACCGGGCTGCCCCTGCCAGCTCTGCGCCCCGGGGGTGTCGGAGGAGTACCGCTCCGAGCACTGGGCGCAGGAGACGGCCGACGTCCGGGCCCACGGCGTGCACGTGGTCGGGATCGTCGGCGGCGACGTCCCGGACTGGGCGTTCACGGTGGGACTCTGGCACTCCCACCGGCTCCCGGAGGTGGCCATGTTCGGCCTGCGGGTGCACGACCTGATGCACTGGGTCGGGGCCGCCGCGACACGCCTGCGCGAGGGGGCGCCGACCACGGAGGACAGCCTCCTCACCGGTGTCCTGGACGGCTACCCGCTCACCGTCAAGCCGGTGGACCCGGGCTGGCACCGGCCACTGCTCGGCACGGCGGTCGGCTTCTACCGGCGGGAGCCGGTACCGGTCGTCCAGCTCGTCTGGCCGGACGCCGAACGGCGGTGGCCCTGGGAGCGGGCGGCCGGCTCCGGCTGCCGGGCCCAGCCGCAGCTCTGGCTGCCGGTGGACGCCCACCCGCAGGGGGTCTGGACGGAGGAGGCCGCCCAGGCGGCCTGAGCCCGGCCCGCACGCCCGAGCACCGGCGGGCCGCCGCGGGCCGCCGAGCACGCGCAGGCCACGGGGAACCAGGGGCCCGGCGGCTGCAGCAGCCACCGTCCGGCCCCGTCGCCCCCTCCGCCCCCTCGCCCCTGCTCCGTCGCCCGTCCGGCCCGGCTACGGGATCGGCACCGCCGTGCCCGAGACCCGGATCCGGGTGTCGCCCTCGCGCAGCTCGACCGTCAGCACGCCCGGGCGGCCCAGGTCCTCGCCCTGGTGGAGGGTCAGGCTGGCCGGGACGGTCACCGCGCCCCGCTCGCGCAGGTAGGCCCCGAAGGCTGCGGCCGCCGCGCCGGTGGCCGGATCCTCCACGACGCCGCCGACCGGGAACGGGTCGCGGACGTGAAAGAGGTGCTCGCTCTCGCGCCAGACCAGCTGGAGCGTGGTGAGGTCCCGGACCGTCATGTAGGCGGCCAGGCCGTCGAAGTCGTACTCCAGGCGGGCCAGCCGGTCGCGGGTGGCGGCGGCCAGCACCAGGTGGCGGGCGCCCGCGTAGCCGATCCGCGGCGGCAGGGCGGCGTCCAGCTCGTCGGCCGACCAGCCCAGCAGGGCGAGCGCCTCGGCGACGTCCGCCTCGCCGACCTCCTCGACGTGCGGCTCCACGCTGGTGAGGGTGGCGTGCAGCACGCCGTCCGCGCCCTTGTCGACCTCGATCGGCACCTCACCCGCCTGTGTGGCGAAGACGTACCGGCCGGGGCCGTTCCGGTCGGCGAGCGCCACGGCCGAGGCGACGGTGGCATGGCCGCAGAACGGCACCTCGGCCAGCGGGCTGAAGTACCGCACGGTGTAGGCACCTCCGGCGTCGCCCGAGGTGTCGGCTATCAGGAACGCCGTCTCGGAGTAGCCGACCTCGGCCGCGATGGCGAGCATCCGATCGGAGGACAGGCCAGAGGCGTCGAGCACCACACCTGCCGGGTTCCCCCCGCCCGGGTCGGTGGCGAAGGCGGCGTAGCGCAGGATGTCGGGCTCGGGGGCGGCCAAGGGCGCGGCGTCACTGGTCATGACCGCTCGAACACCGCCCTTCGGCCCGCTGTTCCCGGCCTCCCCCACCGACCGGTGGTGCGCCACGCGACGCGCGCCCCCAACCCGCGCCCCCAACCCGCGCCCCCAACCCGCGCCGCCACCCGCGGCCCCACCCGCGGCCACGCGGTGCGAAGAGCGCCGCACACGGTCCGGCCGAAGCGTCCGGGGACCGCCGCCCTCAGGACGACCGGGCCCCGATCGGGCCTCATCCAAGACTCATCCAGGCCCCGTCCAGACCCCAGCTGCGCCCCGATCCCCCACCACGCCCCAACCACGCTCCAACCCGTGCGATGATCACATTCATGGCCGTCACCGCCTACCAGCAGCAACTCCGCGACCGGTTCCTCGCCGCACCCGTGGTCGCGCCACCGCCGCCGTGGCAGCCGGTCGGCGGCGGCCTGATCCCGGTCGGCGGGCTGCTCGGCATCGGCTTCGCCACCGACCCGGCCACCGGCCACGACCTCGTACTGACGGTGTCCAGTAGCGGTCACGGCCTCTTCGACGCGGTGACCGGCGAGAAGATCGAGCGTGACTACGACCCGGAGGAGGAGCCCTACGGCCCGGACCTCTCCTGCCCCGGCATCGGCCCGGTCGCGGACGTCCGCATCCCGGTGGCCGGCCTGTACGGCGGCGGACTGCACACCCACGCCGACGGCGGGTGGCACGTCGAGGTGCTGACCCCGGAGTGGCCCAACGAGCGGGTGCTGCTCTGCACCGGCCGCGGGCCGTTCGAGGGCGGGCACGGCGAGAACTGGTGGCACGTGTACCACTCCTCCTGGTCCACCTTCCGCGCCGCGGGCTTCTCCCCCTCGGGCCGGACCCTGGCCGTGGCCACCAGCAGCGACCTCACCCTCTGGACCCGCGCCGGCACCGGCGGCTGACCCCCGCCACCACGCCCACCCGCACCGCGGGCCCCGTCCCGGACCGCACGCCCACCGGCGCCTCGTCACTGCCCCGGAACGCCCGCACCGCGCCCCCGCCCCGGCACCGGAGGCGGAGGCGGAGGCGGAGGCGGAACCCGTGTCCGCGGTCCGCTCCGCCCACGCCTCCCGACGTGCGACCGGTTCGCAGGTCGCCGATGCTGGGCGTCGACGCGTGTCCGGTGTACGGCGCCCGGGCCGGCCCGAGGAAGGACGACCCCGCATGAGCTCCCTCGACTTCGAGGTCATCGACAGCCCCGACAGCTCGCTCAACAAGACCTCCGTGCTGGTGACCGGCCCCGACCACGCCCTGCTGGTGGACGCCGGCTTCACCCGCTCCGACGGGCGTCGGCTGGTCGAGCGGGTCCGGGCCAGCGGCAAGCGGCTGACCACCGTGTTCGTCAGCCACGGCGACCCGGACTTCTACTTCGGGGCGCAGGAGGTGCAGGACGCCTTCCCGAAGGCACGGTTCCTCGCCACGGCCAGCACGGTGGAGCACATCCAGGAGTCCTACGAGGACAAGCTGAGAGCCTGGGCCCACCTCGGCCCGGAGCTGCCGTCCAGGCTGGTGCGCCCCGAGGTGCTGCACGGCGACGAACTCGTCTTCGAGGGACACCGGTTCGAGCTGCGCGGCGCCGACTTCCACCTGCCGGACCGGCACTACCTCTGGCAGCACCACCACCGCACGGTCCTCGGCGGGGTGCTGCTCTTCGAGGGCCTGCACGTCTGGACCGCCGACACCCCGAGACCCGAGCAGCGGGCCGCCTGGATCGACCTGCTGGACGGCATGGAGGCGTTGCAGCCCGCCCTCGTGGTGCCCGGCCACCGGACGGCCGGCGCGCCCGCCATCGCCACCGCGATCGACCACACCCGCGCCTACCTGCGGGCGTTCGAGACCGAGATCGGCCGGGCGGCGGACGCGGCCTCCGCCAAGGAGGCGCTGGAGCGGCGCTTCCCGGATCTGGGGATGAAGCTGGCGGTCGACCTCGGGACCAAGGTCGCCATGGGCGAGATGACCTGGGGCTGAGCCGAGATGATCGAGATCCCGAGGTCCGCCGCCACCTTCGCCGAGTCCGACGCCCCCGCCGACGTGGTCCGCCGCCAGTACCTGGCGTCGGCGCGCGGTGACCTGGCCGCCCTGCGGGCCACGCTCGCCGACGACGTCGAGTGGACGGAGATGGCCGGCTTCCCGCTGGCCGGCACCTACCGCACCCCGAAGGGCGTCACCAACGGGGTGATGGAGCGCCTGGCCGCCGAGTGGGACAGCTGGACGGCCCACGACGACCACTACGTGGTGGACGGCGAGAACGTGGTGGTGCTGGCCCGCTACACCGCCGTACACCGGTCCACCCGTCGCCCGCTGGCGGTCCGGGTGGCGCACCACTTCACCGTACGCGGCGGCCTGATCGTGCGCTTCGAGCAGTTCGTCGACACCGCCCTGGTGCGGGACGCCATGACTCCGTAGCGGGCGGCCCGGGCCGACCCCACGTCCCACGGATCCCCAACGACCCGGAGGCGCCCACCCTCCGTGAGCCACCCACCGTCAAGGAGCCGCCCACCATTCCGGAGGCGCCCACCATCCCGGAGGGACCCGCCGTCCCGGAGGGGCCCGCCGTCCCGGAGTGCCCACCGGAACGACCGCCACAGGAACCCGCCGGGACGACCCACCGGACGGGCCCACCGGGCGCACACCAAACCCCTCGCGCCCCGGTTCACCCATTAGGGCGACCAACTGCGGCGCGCCTGGCGTGGTCTCGACAGGCTGCGCCGGATGGCGGCAGGCTGTCCGTGATTCCGGCCGGAGAGCGAGGAGTTCAGCATGAGCACGGGCACAGCAGGAACGGCCGACGGCGGCGGGCGAGAGCGCCCGATCGTCATCGTCGGCGCCTCCCTCGGCGGGGCGAAGGCCGCGGAGGCGCTGCGCGAGGCCGGGTACCGCGGCGGCATCGTCCTGATCGGTGACGAGCACGAGCGCCCGTACGAGCGTCCGCCGCTCTCCAAGGGCTACCTGCTCGGCAAGACGCCGCGCGAGAAGATCTACGTCCACCCGCCCCAGTGGTACGCCGAGCACGACGTCACGCTCCGGCTCGGTGCCCCGGTCGTCTCGGTCGACCCGGCCGGGCACACCGTCACGCTCGCCGACGACGGCCGGATCGAGTACGCGAAGCTGCTCCTCACCACCGGCTCGGTGCCGCGCCGTCTGCCGGTGCCGGGCGCGGACCAGGACGGCGTGCTCTACCTGCGCCGGGTCGAGGAGAGCGACCGGATCCGGGCGGCGCTCAGGCCCGGGGCCCGGGTCGTGGTGATCGGCGCGGGCTGGATCGGCCTGGAGACGGCGGCGGCCGCGCGGACCGCAGGGGCCGAGGTGACCGTGCTGGAGGCGGCCGAGCTGCCGCTGCTGCGGGTGCTGGGCCGAGAGGTCGCCCAGGTCTTCGCCGACCTGCACCGCGACCACGGCGTGGACCTGCGGTTCAACGCCAAGGTCGAGGAGCTGACCGGGACCGGCGGCACGGTCACCGGGGTGCGCCTCGCGGACGGCGCCACGGTGGCGGCGGACACGGTGATCATCGGCATCGGCATCGCCCCGCTCACGGCGCTCGCCGAGTCGGCCGGCCTGGAGGTCGTGAACGGCATCAGGACCGACGAGCACCTGCGCACCTCGGACCCGGACATCTACGCGGCGGGGGACGTCGCGAACGCCTTCCACCCGCTGCTCGGCCGCCACATCCGGGTCGAGCACTGGGCCAACGCGCTCAACCAGCCGCAGACGGCGGCCCGCGCGATGCTCGGCCAGGACGGCCCGGAGGCGGTCTACGACCGGGTGCCGTACTTCTTCACCGACCAGTACGACCTGGGGATGGAGTACATCGGTTACGTCGAACCGGGCGGCTACGACCAGGTCGTCTTCCGGGGCGACCGCGCCACCCGCGAGTTCATCGCCTTCTGGCTGTCCGGCGGCCGGGTCCTGGCGGGCATGAACGTCAACGTCTGGGATGTCACCGACCCGATCCGCGAACTGATCGTCTCCAAGCGTGTGGTGGACGCCGACCGCCTGACGAACCCGGACGTCGCCCTCGGCGAGGTCTGAGACACGGCAAGAGCCCTGGCCGGCGAGCAGCCGACCGAGGCCCCGCCCGTTCACCGCCGAGGGATGCACACGGACGGGGCCGGCTCGGTGGACAGGGCTCCATCCGGCGGGCGTGCACACCCTCGGCGAGCAGGGAGAAACCGTGCCGTTCCCAGGCCGGCGAAGCTTCTCCATCGCCTCCTCGTCCGGCCGCCGGACTGCGGGGTCCTCCGAGTCGTAGCTGCACGGCTCACCGGCCCGTGGTCGTGGATCGGGGCCGGACAGCAGACGGCGAGCGTCCCTGGAACGACCAGGCGCCGCAGAGTCTCGACGGCCAGGCGCATCCCGACGCCCTTCCCCCGCCACTCGGCCGAGACCTCGACGGACTCCAGCAGGAGCAGCAGCGAGGGGCGAGGCTCTGCCGGCGCCGTACTCCCGGCGGGCAGCGTGGCCGACGACGCGGTCGCCATCCCGAATCGCTGACCATTCGTCAGCCCCAGTATCCGGGGCTGGCGCCAATAGATCTCAAAACGCCACAATCGCAAGGTCGTTGACGTCATTCGCGCCCTATCCTGACACGCCGTCACAAATCGGTCGCCACCGACGACAGGGCAGAGCCGATGACCGTGCGGACCCCTTCTCGACTACGCGAGGGCGACGCCGAAGACAAGATCTTCCCGCCATTGACCATGCCCACCTCACCACATAGCCTGGCGATCGCAGCACCGGTATTGAGACACAGGATCCCCAGCAGCGGACACTTTCGGAGCAGCTGGGGACTTCACCGAACGGCAGGCGTCCGCGCACGCCTGGTCTTTGCCATGGGGGATGCACGAATGGCCGACTTAACCGTCTGTATACGCAGTGCCCAAGGTGGCTCCGCCACCCCGTCCCTTTCGGGCCTCGTCGAGTGGCATGCGACCCGGGACCCCGATGCAGTGGCCGTGGACTATCCGGACTCCGGAATCGCCCTGAACTACGGCGAGTTGAGCCGCCGGGCCAACCGGCTGGCGGCATATCTGAGCTCGCAGGGCGTAGGGCTCGGCGACCACGTGGTCACCTGTCTGCCGGCCGGCCCCGAGCTGGTGGTCGCCCTGCTCGCGATCATCCGGGCAGGGGCAGCCTATGTGCCGGTGGATCCGTTACACCCGATGGAACGCCGCCGGCTGATCTTGCGGGACTGTGCTGCACGCGCCGTGGTGACGCAGAGCTCCTTCGCGGCGGACTGCGAGGGCATGGGTGCGGCCGTGGTTGCGGTGGACACCCTCGCCGAGGAGATCGCCGGACTGCCGGCCGACCTGCCCGAGGTGACGCCGACCCGCGAGGACCCCGCCTACATCTGCTACACCTCCGGAACCACCGGTACTCCCAAGGGAGTTGTTGTTCCTCATCGGGCCGTGCTGGATCTGCTGCACTCCACCGACTACGTGCAACTCACCTCGCGCGACGTCATGGCACAAGCCGCCAACCCCGCCTTCGACGCGGTCACCTTCGAGATCTGGGGCGCCCTCACCGCCGGCGCGCGGCTGGTCGGCCTGCCGAAGGACACCGTGGTGGACCCGGCCGCGTTCGAGCGGGCCGTCAAGGAACACGGACTGACCGTGCTGTTCCTGACCACCGCGCTGTTCAACCAGATTGCCCGGGAACGGCCTTGGGCCTTCGGGCAGCTTCGGGTACTGCTCTTCGGCGGCGAGGCATGCAACCCGCGGAGGGTACGCCAGGTGCTGGCGGCCGAGCCGCCGAAGCATCTGCTGCACGTGTACGGGCCCACCGAGACCACAACCTTCGCCACCTGGTACGAGATCACCGAGGTGGCGGAGGACGCCAGAACAATCCCGATTGGCAGACCGATCGGCGCCACGATCGGCCTGGTCCTCGACGACGCTCTCCGGCCAGTTGCCCCTGGCGACTCCGGCGAGCTGTACCTGGGAGGACCCTGCCTCGCTCTCGGCTACCTCAACCGCCCCGAACTCACCCGGGAGCGCTTCGTCGACAACCCGGTCGAGCCCGGTTCGGGTCGGCTCTACCGTACCGGCGACCACGTCCTGCTACGCGAGGATGGCGCGGTCGAGTTCCTGGACCGTGTCGACAATCAGGTCAAGCTGCGCGGGTTCCGGATCGAGCTGGGCGAGATCGAGGCGGTCCTCGCCGCCCACCCTGCGGTCTCCGAGGCCGTGGCCTCGGTGTACCAGCAGGCCGAGGACGACCGGCGGCTGATCGCCCACGTGGTGCCGGCGGGTGTCGCCGCCGCGGAGTCGGCCAGCCAGGTCACCGAGTGGCGGGAGATTTACGAAACTCTCTACGACGACGCCGATTCCGCCGACCTTGGCGAGAACTTCGTCGGATGGAACAGTAGTTACGACGACCTGCCGATCCCGCTCGACCAGATGCGGGAGTGGCGTGCGACGACGGTGGACCGTATTCGGGAGCTCCGGCCGCGCCGGGTGCTGGAGATCGGCGTGGGTACCGGCCTGCTGATGTCCCAGCTCGCGGCGGACTGCGAGGAGTACTGGGGAAGCGACTTCTCCCCGTCGGTGATCGAGGCGCTGCGCGCCCAGACCGAGACGGATCCTCGCCTGCGCGGCAGGGTCAACCTGCGCTGCCAGGCCGCCGACGTCGTGGACGGGCTGCCGGTGGGCCACTTCGACACGGTCGTGATCAATTCGGTCATCCAGTACTTTCCCAACGTCGAGTACCTGCGGACGGTGGTCGAACGCGTGCTGCCGCTGCTCGCCCCGGGCGGCTCGTTCTTCCTCGGCGACTTGCGGAACCTGGACCTGCTGCGCTGCATGCAGACCGGCGTCGAGCTGGTGCGGGCAGGCGACGGCGAGGACGACCGGGACAGCGAGAGCGTCCGCCGGTCGATCAGCCAGCGGGTCGAGCTGGAGACTGAACTGCTGCTCTCCCCGGCCCTGTTCACCGCGCTGGCCCGGGAGCTGCCGGCGATCCGCGCGGTTGACGTCCGGGTCAAGCGCGGCACCCATCACAACGAGCTCACCCGCTACCGCTACGAGGCCGTGCTGAGCACTGGCGAGCCGATCGCGGACCTCCGGGAGATGCCGCGGCTCGGCTGGGGCACGGATCTGGGCTCCACCGCCGAGCTCGAGGCGTATCTGCAGGCCGAGGCACCCGCCGCCCTGCGGATCGCTGGGGTGCCCAACGCCCGTATCCACCAGGAGTGGACCGTGATGCGGGCGCTCGACTCTGGCGTCGGCCTCGCCGAGGCCGTACAGAGGTCGGCCGAGACGGGCGCCGCACCCGATCCGGAGGAGCTCTGCGCCCTCGGCGAGCGCGCCGGGTACCGGGCGTTCGCGACCTGGGGGGCCGGCGCGGTCGAGACCGTCGACATCGTCCTGCTCGCTCCCGGCACCGAGGCCGGCCCGCTGACGGCCGGCTACGCCCTCGACGCCGCCGAGGCCCCTGAGGTCGGCGACTGCGCCAACAACCCCACCGCCTTCGACAGCACGGTCGACCTGGCGGTGACCCTGCGCGGCTACCTCCAGCAGCAACTGCCGGACTACATGGTCCCGGCTGCGCTGATGACGCTCGAAGCCCTGCCGCTCACCCCGAACGGGAAGGTCGACCGGCGCGCTCTGCCGACCCCGACGCTCGCGGCCACCATGCCCGGCACCCCGCCGGGGACGCCGATCGAGGAGATCGTCCGTGACCTGTTCGCGGAGGTCCTCGGACTGCCGAAGCGCGAGGTGTACGCGGACTCCGACTTCTTCTCCCTTGGCGGGCACTCGCTGATCGCCGCGCGCCTGGTCGCCCGCCTGCGCGCCACCCTCGGGGTCGACCCCGGCACCCGGGCGCTGTACGAGGCGCCGACGGTGCAGGGGCTCGCCGCCCTGGCCGGTGACGCGGGCCATTTCGGCGGGCGGGGCGGTGCCGAGGGCGGCACCGGAAACCTCGTGCTGCCCATGCGGTTCGACCGGGCCCTGGACGTCAAGGCCCTGGAGTCCGCGCTGAAGGACCTGGCCCGCCGGCATCAGGCGCTGTCCGGCCTGGTGGTCGAAACGCTGACGGCCGAGCCGCCGGGGAAGGCCACCGCGGCCGAGCTGTCGGCGGATGCCGGCTGCCGCCCGCTCGGCGCGGAACTCCCCATCACCGCCCAGTTGTTCGCCTTCGCGCCGGACAACCACCTGGTGCTGCTCACGCTCCGCCCCGAACTGATCGACGCCGCCTCGTACCTGCCGCTCGCTGCGGATCTGGTCCGCGCATACGAGGCCCGCTCGGTGGGCGAGGCACCGCGCTGGCCGGCCTCCACCGCCCTCGGTGGTGCCGCTGCTCGGCCCGGGCCGGCGGCGGACATCCCCGAGCCGACTCCGCTGCCAGGGGCCAAGGCCGATGCCGACAGCACGCAGGTCGGCCGGGCGGGGACCGTCATCGATGCCCAACTGCACCGTCGGCTCGTCCAGTTCGCGGCCGACCAAGGCGCTACCGTAGCGATGGCGGTGCACGCAGGCCTGGCGGCCCTGCTCACCCGGCTCGGCGCGGGCACCGACGTCGTGCTGGCCACCCCGGTCCCCGTACGGGGCAGCGATGGCCTGCGGTCCGCGGTCGGCCGGCACACCTGCACGGTGCCGCTGCGAACGGACACCTCGGGCGACCCCGCCTTCGGCGCGCTGCTCCAGCGGGTCCGCGCCACCCAACTGGCGGCGTTCCGCCAGGAGCCCGTGCCGGCCCGTGCCGGTGGGGTGGTCTTCTCCACCGCCCTGCAGGCCGGGGCGACCTTTGAGACCGCCGACCTGGTGGTCCGGGCCGAACAGCCCCGCCGGCCACACCCGGACGCGGACCTGGCGCTCGTGCTGACGGAGCGGCAGAGCGCGACCGGCGAGCCGCTGGGGATCGAGGTCGAGGCCTCCTACCGCGCGGGCGCGATCGGCGCCGAGGCGGTCTCGGCGTTGCTCGACGGTCTGGTGACGCTGCTCGTCTCGGCCCTCGCCGACCCAGGACAGGGCATCGGCGCGCTGCGGGTGCTCTCGGACCAGGCCCTGGAACGCTCCCAGCGGGCCTGGGCGGGGGAGCGTCACGACGTCCCGGCCGAAACGGTGCCGGAGCTCTTCGCGGCCCGGCTCCGGGAGCAGGCCGACGCCGTCGCGCTCGACGACGGCTCGCGGCAGGTGACGTACGCGGAGCTCGGCCGCCACTCCGACCGGCTCGCCCGCACGCTCGCCGAGTACAACGTGGGGCCGGGCACGGCCGTGGCCACTGCGATCGCCTCCCCGCTCGGGTTCGCGGCAGCTGTGCTGGCGGTCGCGAAGGCGGGCGCCATCTGCCTGCCCTTCGACCCGGGCGCGCTCCCGGCTGCTCTCGCGGAGCGGGCCGGCGTGCTCCTGCTCGACACCGCCGCCGCGCAGGCTGTCCCCGAGACGACCGGCCCGACCGCCCGCCTGCTGCTCGACGTTGCGTCCGAATTCGCGTCCGGACTCGCGTCCGGACTCGCGTTCGGACCCGCGTTCGACGACGGTCAGGACGACGGCCGCGCCGATCAGGGAGCCTGGCCCGCCGAGGCGCTGACCCCGTCGCACCCGGTGCTGCTGGCCGCCACCGGCACCCCGCAGGTCGGCGAGGTGCTGATCGGCGCCGAAGGCATCGCCACCGTAGCCGCCTGGCGCTCGGCCGAGCAGCCGGGGGCGCGTAGCGCCTGGCTGCACCCGGGCTACCCTGGCGTCGCTGCCGCGCTCGACCTGTTGGAGTCGCTCGCGGCCGGAGCCACGGTGCTGGTGCCGGACGCGAAGCGGTACGACGACCTGCCCGGTCTGTTCAACTGGCTGCAGGACAGCGGCGCCGACCACGCTGTCTCCACCGAGCCGCTGCTGGCCGCACTGGCCGGCGCGTACGACGAGCCGGGCCGCGCAGCCGTTGCTCCGAGCTGCTTCACGGTGTCCACCGACCGGGACGACGTGAGCCCTGAGATCCACACCTTTGCCAGGGACCATGGACTCTCGCTGACCGTTCGGGCCGGCTGCCCCGAGGCCCGTACGGTGGTCGCCCACCGGCCCGGTGCCGACGGACGACCCGCCTGGAACCACCGCGCGCACGTGCTCGACGCCCAACTGCGGCCGGTGCCCCCCGGTGGGACCGGTGCGCTGTACCTCGCGGGCGCGGGCCTCGCGCTCGGGTACGCCAACCGACCCGACGCGACCGGCGACCGCTTCGTCCCCGACCCCTTCGAGACCTCCGGCGAGCGCATGTGGCGCACCGTCCGCGCCGCCCGGCGCGACGGTGCGGGCCGGCTGGAGATCCTCGACGAGCCGTGGGCCGGGGACCCCTTCGAGGACGAGTACGGGACCTTCGTCGTCGTCGCCGACGGCCGGGGCCGGCAGGCCCTGTGGCCCAAGCAGGTACCGGTGCCGACCGGTTGGCAGGAAGTCCACCCCGAGGACCTGCGCGATCTCTGTCTCGACTTCCTCAGTGAGCAGCCGGCTGCCGACCTCCGGCTCGGCGGCTGATCCCGCTTCGCCCTGACGGTCCAACCACCCACAAACACACAAGGTTTCTCCATGACTGCGATGGCCCATACCCCTGCAGCGAACGGACAGGCCGAGACCCCGGACCTGTACCACCACGTCCTCGACCTCACCGAGCACGACGCCCGCGCGGCCCACGAGCTGGCTGTGGAGTGCGTGAGGATGTTCAAGGCCTCCAATGACCTGCGGTTCCTCGACGAGGCTCCGGTGCTCGCCCAGGAGCTGCCGCTCGCGGTGCGCCGGCACCTCAACGGCGCGCGCCGCGACGAGCTGACCCACACGGCTGTGATCCGCGGCAATCTGGTCGACCAGACCGCGTTGGGCCGTACGCCCGACCACTGGAGCGCGGCCGACACCGAGCCGAGCCAGGTCTACGGCGCCCTACTGGTTCTGTACTCCGCCCTGCTCGGCGACGTCATCGGCTGGGCCACCCAGCAGTCCGGCCGGTTGGTCACGGACGTGCTACCGAGCCGTGGGTACGAGCAGAGCCTGATCTCCGCCTCCAGCGAACTCGAACTGGGCTGGCACACCGAGGATGCCTTCTCCCCGCACCGCGCGGACTGGGTCGGCCTGTTCGCGCTGCGCAACGGCACGGAGGTGGCCACCACCGTCTCACACGTCGACGTCCGGCGGATGCCCGCGACCGTCGCGCAGGTGCTCGCCCAGCCGAGGTTCGTCGCGATTCCCGACTCCTCGCACGAGTTCGCCGAGGACGAGGCGCCGATGGACCCGGTTGCCATCCTCAGCGGCCACGCCGATGTCCCGGTGCTGCGCATCGACCGCGACTTCTTCAGAGCCCAGCCCGACGACGCCGAGGCGGCGCAGGCCCTGGACTGGGCGATCGAACACCTGGACGCCAACCTGGCGGACGTCTTCATCCGCACCGGCGACGTCTGCTTCGTCGACAACCGCAACGTGGTGCACGGCCGTCGCGCGTTCCGGGCCGGCTTCAACGGTGCCGACCGCTGGCTCAAGCGCGTCAACGTCGTCCGCGACCTGAGGCGCACCCGACCCGGGCGCCTGGACGGCACGACCCGCGTCATCGGGTGACCGCCCGGCCGTTCCCCACCGCCATTCACCAGTTCTGCCCCAGCGAGGAAGCCGATATGACCGCCCCCATCCGCCCCGTCGTTCTTCTGGTCGAGAGTCGCCGCGCGACCTTCACCGACAGTGTGCTCAGCCGCGACGACGTCGCGGTCGTGCTGCTGAGGTTCGACTCCGTCCAACTCACCCCGGAGTACGTCGAGCGCACCGCCCACGTGCCGACCTTCACCCTGGCAACCGCCGCCGAGCCGGAGGCGGAGGCGGAGCGGTACCTGGCCTGGATCGAGACCGTCGGCGTCCGCCCGCAGTACTTCTGCAATCCGAACGAGGCCCTTCAGGCGGCTGCCCAGCACTTCGCCGCCCTCGTCGGGCTGCCGCACCTGACCGAGGAGCAGGTCGCCTGGGTGCGGAACAAGAAGACCATGAAGGACCGGTACGCCGAGCTGGGCATCCCGCACGCGGCCTACCGCCCGGTCACCGTCCTGGCGGACGTCGAGGCCTTCGGTGCCGACCACGGATGGCCGGTCATTCTCAAGCCGATCGACTCCGACTCCTGCATCGGCACATACCGGATCGACTCGGCGGCAGGCCTCGTCGACATCCCGTCGCTCGACCCGGCACTGGAGTGGATGGTCGAGCAGTACATCGCGGGCCGTGAGTTCCAGCTCTGCGCTGTCATCGCCCGCGGTCAGGTCGTGGACGCCTACCTCTCCAAGAACCCCCGCCCGATCATCGAAGTCCTGGACGGAGCGATCAATGCCAACATCACGTACGCGCCGAGCGAGCAGCTCCCGGTCGACGCCAAGGCGCTGGCCCAGCAGCTGACCGACGGGCTGAGCATCCCGTACGGCTACCTGCACGGCGAGTTCTTCCTCACCGAGGACGGCGAGTTCTTCATGAGCGAAGTCGCGGCCCGCCTCAGCGGCTGCGAGGTGCCGATGAACCACGGGCTCGCGTACGGCTTCGACTTCCTGAACGTCATCCTCGACACCTATCTCGACCGGGTCCCGGTGCCCGATTACACCCTGGACCGCGCGGTCGGCGACCTGCTGCTGCCCACCCGGCCCGGCCGGTTGGTGAGCATCAGCACCGAGGAGGAGCTGCTCCGGCTGCCCGGCGTCATCGGCGTCCACCTGACCGCCCAGCCAGGCGACCTGCTCGACCCGCCGCGTGCCTCGCACGCCAGTACCGGCTACGTCCACGTCGAGGGCGCCTCCGCCGACGAGGTCGAGCAGCGCATGCAGGCCGTGCTCGACCACTTCGAGCTCAAGGTGGCGGACGTATGACCGACCTTGGACAGGACTCCTTGTTCGTCGCCCACGAGGCGCTGCCGGATTACTCCCGGGCCGTGACCGAGTGGCTGGCCGACGGCACCGGCCCCGCTACGATCCCGGTGTGGACCGGGGCGCGCGGCGACCTGCTCGACGGGATCGCGCTGTCGCGGTCCGTCTACGCCGGTCGGCGAGCCCCGGAGCCCGCTGACACCGGTGTGATCATCGGCACCTCGTTGCCCGAAGCGGTGCGACGCCTCGCCGGGCCGTTGGCCCGCACCTGGGTCGACAAGGTGTCGGACTTGCCCGACACCGGTTCCGTCCTGCTCCTCGGCAGTTATGCCGAGCTCCGTGCGGAGGCCGTCCAGGACACCGTCGACCAGACCTACGCTCAGGACCGCGACCTGTTCCTGCTCACCGGCCGGGACGCGCACACCCTCAGCTGGGTGATCGCCAAGCAGTACGCGAACGCCGCGCCACACGGTGAGATCGGCATGATCTCGGAGCTGGACACCCAGCCTGCGGCCCCCGGCACCGTCTGGTTCGGCGCTGAGGACGTCCGGCACCGGGACATCCAGGGCATCGCCCTGGACCGGGTCTGGCGCCGGGTGCTGTTCCACGGGAACGGCAAGGACGACCAGCTCAATCTCGGCCGGTTCACCCTCTGCGGGCTGAGCCCGGTCGGCGAGCGGGACCCGGACCTGCCCGGTCCCAAGTGCGCGTACGGGCTGGGCTGCACCAAGCCCGAGGAGAAGCTGATCCCCACTCGGCGGATCAAGGCCGCGGAACTGGTGCTCGCCAACTGCTTCAGCGGCCCGCTGACCGACCACGCGATGTACGACCCGAAGTACGTGATCCTGCTCGACGCGCTGGACGGTCCGGCCCAGACCGTCGTTGCCACCCTGACGGCCTGCGATGGCGCGCGACCGGAGAACCTCGCCTGGCTCACCGAGAGCTCTCCCGAGCGGAACGCGGCCAGGGCGATCAACGACCGGCTGAGGGACATCAACCCCTATCCGTCCTTCGTCCAGATCGGGCTGCGGTCCGGCTCTGGCGTCGAGCAGCCGGCCGTCGTCGCCGACGACGGCGCCGGCCTCCCCCTGCACACTCTTGGGGCGCGGGTGTCCGGCATGCTCAACAGCGGTCTGCTGAGCGCGGACTACCCGCTGCGCCCGCGACTGCAGCAGCTCTCCGACAGCATGCTGCGCTACGCGGCGCGCACCGTCGTACTGTCACCCCTGGAGGGTGGGCCGGCGCTGGCCGCGATCGCCGAAGAGACCAAGTCCCTGGACCTTGCCCTGGCCCACCGGATCGCCAAGCACCACGACGACCCCGTGCTGCAGTTCCCGACCCACTTCGGCGAGCGCAGCACCGCCGAGGACCCCGTCGACCTCGACTGGCCCTGCGCCTGCGGCCGCCCGCTGCGCAGCTACACCCGCCGCGGTCGGCTCCCGGTCATCGCGGACACCGTGCAGGCCGTCTGTGCGCGCTGTGGTGACGTGGTCAACTCCCCGGTGGACGGCACGGACCTCCGGGTAACGGCCCCCGACCAGATGGAGGCCGGGACCACGCTGCACATCTCGGTCACTGTTTCTCCGCACCGGGCGGGCACCGTCAACACCGGTATCGTGCTGCCCATGTACCTGAACGGCCGCGCGGTTCCGGCATTGACCCGGAAGGAGGTCCGGGCCGGGGAGAGCGCCCGGTGCGAGTTCGCGATCGAGATCGCCGCCGAGGCCACGCCCCAGGCGTACTACTTCACCCCGTACGCGGTGCACGACCTCGGCGTCTCCACCCGGCGCGTGCACTTCACCGTGTCCCCGCCGACGCCGGCCGGCACTCGCCGAGGCCCTGGGAGTCCGACCGCATGAGGCCGTCCCTCGTGGACAACCAGACATTCCTGCCGCTGCGGCACCGCAACTTCCGGCAGCTCGCCAGCGGGCGGTTGCTGATCTACTTTGCCAACGCGATGGCACCCGTGGTGCTCGGCTTCGCCGTGCTCGACCTCACCGGGTCGACGACCGACCTCGGGTTCGTTGTGGGTGCGAGATCGCTGGCCAACGTCGTGCTGCTGCTCCTCGGCGGCGTCGTCGCCGACCGGTTCTCCCGGACCCTGGTCCTGCAGGGTTCGGCGATCGGCGCCGCCCTGGTGCAGGGCGTGGTCGCGCTGACCGTGCTGTTCGGCTGGACCTCCATCCCGCTGCTGGTGGTACTCAGCGTGGCGAACGGCGCCCTGTCCGCGCTCTCGCTGCCGGCCTCGGCGGCGCTGACCTCGCAGACCGTTCCGACGGACGTGCTGCGCCCGGCCAACGCCCTGATGCGGATGGCCACCAACATCGGCATGATCATCGGCGCCTCGTTGGGCGGTGTGTTCGCCGCCCTGATCGGCCCCGGGTGGGGCCTCGCGGTCAACGCGCTCTGTCTGTTTCTTGCCGCGCTGTGCTTCCGCGGCGTCCAGATCGCGGCGAGCGACACCGAGTCCGTCGAACCCGCCGAACGCTCCCGCCCGCTGCATGAGCTGAAGGAGGGCTGGCGCGAGTTCACCGCCCGCACCTGGGTGGTGGCCGTGGTGCTCCAGTTCACCGTGGTGAACGCCGTCGTCGCCGGCGGAATCCAGGTCCTCGGGCTCGGAGTCGCCGACGACACCTTCGGGCGCGGCCTATGGGGCGCCGTCCTGGCCGCGCAGATGGCCGGCGCCGTTGCGGGCGGCTTCCTCGCGGCGCGCTCGCGTGCCAGGCACGCGCTGCGCCTTGGCGTGGCGCTGGTCGTGCTGGAGGCGGTGCCACTGGTGGTGCTCGCCGAGGCGCCGGGCGCCCTGCTCCTCGGGGTGGCGATGTTCCTGAACGGGGTAGCGCTGGAGCAGTTCGGCGTGGCCTGGGACGTGTCGCTCCAGGAGAACATCCCCGCCGACCGCCTCGCCCGGGTGTACTCCTACGACGCGCTCGGGTCGTTCATGGCGCTGCCTATCGGCGAGATGGCGGCAGGCCCGGTGGCGCGCCAGATCGGTGAACGGGCCACGCTGCTGTGGGGCGCCGCGCTGGTGGTGCTGGCCACCGCGGCGGCGCTGCTCAGCCGCGACCTGCGCCGCCTCACCGTTGCCTCGGCGGCGCCAAGGCAGCCCGTCAAACAGACCGCCGGTGCCTAGAAGTCTTGCGCCTGATCACCCGTCGGCCGCCCGGTTCCTCGCGAACCGGGCGGCTGCGTCGTGTGCCATGCGCTCCACCTGACCGCCGGGGCGGGGTCGGACGGTTGCCGACGAAGCAGAGCATGACGAGAGCGGTGACCGCGTCGGCACTGCGGAAGCCGAAGCCCCGGCGGATGATGAGTCTGGTCAGGACCGGGCCGGTGGACCCGAAGGCCCTGGCCGACCCGGACGTCCCCCTGACCGACCTCTGACGCGCGCCCCGGGCCGGCCCCGCCCTCCGGAGGCTCACCGAGGACGAAGGCCGCGGGAACGGCACGGGTGAGGCCCGCCCCGGGCATGGTGCCCCGGGGCGGGCCTCGCGGTGCGGATCAGGCCGCCGGGACCCGGTGCACGACCGTCAGGCGACCGGCGGGAAGGCTTCGGCGTCGGGCTTCAGCAGCTGGCCCGGCGCCGGCAGGGCCTTGTTCACCAGGTAGTCGGTGACCAGCTTGTTCAGCTCCGTGCTCCGGCCGACCGCGCAGTGCTCGATCACGTCGACGCTGACCAGCACGGCGCTGCCGAGCTGGCGCTGCATGTTCTGGGCGAACTTGTACTGGGTGGCCGGGTCGTAGAGGTTGCCGATCACCATGACCGGGTTGGCGGTGCGGCGGTTCCAGGGGCCGGTGTACCGCTCGACGTCACGTGCCGGGGCCGGCCAGGTGGCGCAGGCGGGCGCGTCGAAGGCCTGGTAGCGGCCGAAGGTCGGCGACTCCTTCTCCCAGGCGCGGGCCACGTTGGCGAAGACCCGCGGGTTCGACGGGTAGGGCTTGTCCTGGCAGTTGACGCCGTAGTACGAGTCGTCGGCGCTGTACGGGGTCTCCGGCAGGGCCTCGCGCAGCGCGGTGGGAACGGTCACGGCCAGCACGTTCGCGTCGTCGGCGGCCTTCGGGGCCGCCAGCGACGGCGCGCCCTGCTGCTGGAGCACCTCGTGCAGGGCCTGCAGCGACTTGGCCAGCGGCGCCTGCCGGGTCTGCGCGTAGAGGGCGTTGGCCACCTGGCTGGTGAAGCTGGAGAGGGTGACCTTGGTGCCGTCCGGCAGGGTGACCGGGCTGGTGCGCAGGTGGTCGCGGATCGCGTCGAACTTGGCCCGGGTGTCGCCGTCGCCGAAGGCGCAGCGGGGGGCGCCGGCCGTCTTGCAGCGCTTCAGGTACTCGTCCAGGGCGAGTTCGAAGCCGCCGGCGCGCTGGCGGTCGTACTCCAGGCCGTTGTGCAGCCGCAGGTTGGGGTCGACGTTGCCGTCGATGATCAGCGCGCGGACCTTGTCCGGGTACATGTTGGCGTAGGTGGCGCCGATCAGCGTCCCGTAGGAGAACCCGGCGAAGCTCAGTTGCTTGTCGCCGACGGCCCGGCGCATCCGGTCGAGGTCGCGGACGACGTTCTCGGTCGACATGTGCTCGATGAGCGGGCCGGCGTTGCGTTCGCAGGCGTCGGTGTAGTCCTGGGTGGCGGCCAGGGTGCCGTCGATCTCGGCCTTGGTGACGGGTACTCCGACCTGCCGGTCGGTGACGGCGCTCGCCTCCTCGTCGGTGGTGAAGCACTTCAGCGGGTTGCTCCGGGCGACGCCGCGCGGGTCGAAGCCGACCAGGTCGAAGCGGGCCTGCACATCGGGGCCGAACCGGCTGGTGGTGGCCCACAGGTAGCCGCTGCCACCGGGGCCGCCGGGGTTGAGGAACAGCGAGCCGATCCGCTTGGACGGGTCCCCGGCCCGGCGGCGCATCATGGCGATGCCGATCTTCTCGCCGGACGGGTCCGCGTAGTCGAGCGGCACCGGGTAGACGGCGCAGTCGTAGATCCCCGGGTCCGGCTTCGTCGGGTCGGGGTTGCAGGGCGTCCAGGCGACCGGGTCGACCCGGGCCTCGGCGGCGGGCGCGGCCGAGGGTGGTTCGGGTGCGGCCGCCGCCGCGACGGCGGTTCCGGCGACGAGAGCGAACGCGCTGGCAACGGCCAACGCCAGACTGGGTATGCGGGACACGCGACCTCCTCCGGTTCTGCAAACCCGGCCAGCCTGGCAGCCGGGGCGCGGGAGGGGAAGACCATGAACGACAACGAATTCTTCTGGCCAACCGTCATGTCGCAGTGATTTCCGTGCTCTGACGGGCCATCCGGTGCAGGATCCACGGCGCGCTGACGGTTCACCGCCAGCTCCCGACTCCCCCACGGGTGGCGGATGACCGC
>NZ_JBHJUK010000035.1:0-67421 GCF_042266225.1 Kitasatospora sp. NPDC056181 | reverse complement strand
CTGGCAGCAGGCCGCCTGTGGCCGGCCTCGGCCCGCCGCCCGCCGTGGTGGCGGGGGGGCCGAGGCCGGATGTCGCAGTGCTCGCGTTCGTGATTGGCCGCGACGGCGCCGGATGCGGCACAGTGGCCCCATGAGCGCGGACACCAGGAGTCACCTCGCCCCCGGGCAGCGCGCCGCCGGCCGCCGGCGGCCGGTGCAGCAGCGCAGCCAGGAGCGCTACGGCCGGATCCTGGACGCCTGCGCCGGGCTGCTCGACGAGGTCGGGGCCACCGCGCTCACCACCAAGGAGGTCGCGCACCGCGCCCAGGTGCCGATCGGCACGCTGTACCAGTTCTTCGCCGGCAAGGAGGACCTGCTGGCCGCGCTCGCCGGCCGCAACCTCGACCACTACCTCCAGCGCCTCGACCGGCGGCTGGGCGCCGGGGTCCCGCCCGGGCCGGCCGGGTTCACCGACCTCGCCGTGGACGAGTTCGTGGCGATGAAGCGCACCGTGCCCGGCTTCGGCCAGGTGGACTTCGGGCTCGCCGACGCCGCCGTGTCCACCGGGGTCCGGGACGACCGGCACCTGATCGACGCCGAACTGGACAACAACACCGCCGTCGCCCTGCGCCTCCAGGCGCTCGGCGGCGAACTGTTCGCGGCGGCGGACCCGGCAGTGGTCACGCTGCGCCTGCGGGTGGCCCTGGAGGCGGCGGACGCCGTGCTCAAGCTCGCCTTCCGCTGCGCCCCGGACGGCGACCCGGCCATGATCGCCGAGTCCAAGCGGCTGGTCCGCCGCTACCTCACCGAACCCGTCGGCCCGCGCTGAGCGACGGCCGGCCGGCCGCGGCACCGGTTCCCGCACGCCACGCCGTTGCGAGCCCGCGCGGACCGCAGCAGAGTGGAAGCAGAACGGCCGCCCGCGCGGCCACCGCTACCCGAGGAGCAAGACCATGCACGCAGCGGTAGGTGACCAGCTCCACATCCACAGCAGGTCGGTGGGCATGGTCGACCAGAAGGGCGAGATCATCGAGGTGCGCGGCGCCGAGGGCGAGCCGCCGTACGTGGTCCGCTTCGAGGACGGCCACACGGGCCTGATCTACCCCGGTCCCGACTGCAACATCGAACCCCGCCAGGCGCTCCGCTGACCCAGGCGGCCACCACCCCGCGTGCCTGCGGCGCGGGGTGGTGACTCACGTGTCCGCCCCCGCCCCCGCACTGCCCGGCGCGCTCGCCGGGCTCGCACCCCTGCTCGACCAGTACGGCTACCTGGCCGTGGCGTTCTTCGTGCTGCTCGACAACTGCGGCATCCCGGCGCCCGGCCAGACCGTCCTGGTGCTCGCCGCCGTCTACGCGGGCGCCGGGCACCTCAGCCTCGCCGCCGTCGTGGTGATCGCCTTCGCCGCCGCGGTCGTCGGGAACAGCCTCGGCTACCTGATCGGCAGCACCGGCGGCCGCGCCTTCGTCCACCGCTGGGGCCGCTACGTCCTGCTCACCCCGGCCCGGATGGAGCGCGCCGACGGCTTCTTCGCCCGGCACGGCGGCAAGGTCGTCACGATCGCCCGCTTCGTGGACGGCCTGCGCCAGACCAACGGCATCATCGCCGGCACGACCGAGATGCCCTGGCGGCGGTTCCAGCCGTTCAACGTGCTCGGGGCCGCGCTCTGGGTCGGCGTCTGGTCCGCCTTCGGCTACCTGGCCGGCGCCAACATCGGCGCGGTGTACCGGACGGCGGTCCGCTACCAGCTCTGGCTGCTGATCGCCCTCGTCGTCGTCTGCGCGGCCCTCGTCGTCCGCCACCTGCTGCGCCGCCGCAGGCCGGACGGCGGGCGGCGCGAGCATGCGGACGAGGGCCCGGAACCGGGCCCCGGCCCGGACGCGGGGTCCGAGGGGCGGGAATCCGAGGGCCCGGAGTCCGGGCGCCCGGGGCCCTAGCGGAGCGGGAACACCTCGAACGGGACGGCGAAGCGCGTCCCGAGCCGGCTGCCGGCGCCCCGGCCGAAGCCCTCCAGGAACTCGCGCGGGTCGCCCATCGCGCCGCCCAGTCCGGCCAGGTACGCCTTGTGCTCGGCCAGCGAGGCGACGCCCTGCTCGAAGTGGTCGGTGGTGTCCACGGCGTGCCGGGCGTCGGGCGAGGCGACCGCCCAGACCTCGCGCACGCCGTTCCACGGCTCGTGGCCCTCGGCCGTCAGCTCGCGGAACACCCACCGGTTGCCGGCGTCCCGCACCGCGTCCAGGGTGGCCCGGCCGACGGCGATGTGGTCGGCCTGGTTGAGGAAGGTCCCGCCGTACGTCTCGCGGAAGTTGCTGGTGATGACGATGTCCGGGCGGTGTCGGCGGACCGCGCGGGCGATGTCGCGGCGCAGCGGCAGCCCGTACTCCAGTACTCCGTCCGGGTGACCGAGGAACTCGACGGTGTCGACGCCGACCACGGCGGCCGAGGCGATCTGTTCGGCCTCGCGCAGCGGCCCGCACTCCTCGGGGCTCAGCGAGTCGATGCCGGCCTCGCCGCTGGTGACCATCAGATAGACGACCTTCTTGCCCTGCGACGTCCAACGGGCGACGGCGGCGGCACCGCCGTACTCCATGTCGTCGGGGTGGGCGACGACCGCCAGTGCGGTCTGCCAGTCCTCGGTGACGTGCTCGAACGGCTCGGGGGCCTGTTGCTCGCTCATGGTGGTGCTGCCTCTCCGTGGTGCACGCGGTGCTGTCGGCACTGTCGGCGCGGTCATGGCGCCCGTTGCAGTCATACGGTCGTACCGATGGTGACTCTAGAAGATCACCGATCCCCTCGTCCGCCGAACACTCCGTCAGACTCCGTCCTGCCAGGGCTCCCTGCGCCCTTGCCCCTGACCCGCAGGTCAGGGGTTGGCGTCCCGGCACCCGCAGCGGGACGGCCGCTGCCGTGTTCCTCCTGGAGTTCCACCATGCCGCTCCCGACCACCGCCCGCGAGGTCCGGCTCCGCACCGCCCCCGACGGGCTGCCCACTCCCGCGCACTTCGCGCTCGTCGAGACCCCGCTCGCCGCGCCGGCGCCGAACGAGGTGCTGGTCCGCGGTGCCGGGCCGATCGGCGAGCAGCCGGCCGGGGCCGCGCCGGACGGCATCGACGTGCTGCTGGACACCGTCGGCGGCGAGCAGCTCACCGCCGCCGTCGGCGCGGCCCGGCCGGGTGCACGGTTCGCCCTGGTCGGGGCGCCGGCCGGGCAGCTGGCGCGTCGGGGGAGCAGCCCGAGGACTCGGCCGCGGCGAGGCGGCTCTACCGACCGGCCTCTACCGACCGGCCTCTGTCGACCGGCCTCTACTGGCCGACCCGCCCGAGGAAGCCCGGGTCGGCCACGCCCAGCTGGGCGCAGAAGTCACCCGCGATGCCGAGGAGTTCGGCCATCGGCACCGGCTTGCGGGTGGTGCCGGCGAGATCCTCCCGGGCCTGCTCCGTCCAGAGGAACGGGTAGACCGCCACACCCTGGTGCGCGGCCAGCCCGGCCGTCTCCTCCCGCCAGCCCGGCCAGCGCAGGCTCTCGTAGAACTGGTCGAGCGCCCCCGACAGCAGCCACTCCAGCCAGGCCGCGTACCCGGCGCCGAGCGCCTCCCACTCCAGGCTGTCGGGCGCGAAGTAGACGATCTCCCCCGGCGCCCCGGGCCGCTCCGGTTCCATGCCGTTGAGCGCGAAGACCCCGCCAAGGAGGTCGTGGGCGACGACCAGCCCGTCGGCCGGCCGCCAGTCGGGGTCGACGGCCGCAGGAAAGGCGTTGACCTCGGCCAGCGACGGCAGCCCGCCCGGCCCGCCGTAGATCCGCAGCCAGCCACCGTCCAGCAGCAGGCCGCCGCTGTGGGCGACCACCGCGCCGAGGAACGACCTGGTGGTGACCTGGAGTTGTTCCAGCCCGACCGGTCCGCGGGCCGGGTCGGCCGGGCAGACCTCGACCTCCGCGGCGCCGCCCCCGAACAGCTCCTCCAGCACCGGCCAGGCCGGGTCGTCCACCTCTGTCAGCTCCACCAGTGATCGCATCCCGGCATGATCGCAGAGCCGGCGCCGCGGACCGTCATCTCCATGTTGCAGAGGATTCTCTGCAGACACCTCTATGCAGAGGATCCTCTGCAACCTACGATGGCGTCATGAGCGAGAGTCCCGAACACCCCGAGCACCCCGAACAGCCGGAACAGCCCGCCCCGCACGCCCGGCCGCAGCGCCGGATCGACGCCCGGAGCCTTCGCGGACTGGCCCACCCGCTGCGGATGCAGATCTTCGAACTGCTCAACCTGGACGGCCCGTCCACCGCCACCCGGCTCGCCGAGCGGCTCGGCGAGAACACCGGCACCGTCAGCTGGCACCTGCGCCACCTCGCCGAGCACGGCTTCATCGAGGAGGAGACCGGCCGCGGCACCAAGCGCGAACGCTGGTGGCGCCGGGTGCCCGTGGCCAACCGGCTCGAAACCGCGGACTTCCGCGACGACCCCGAGACCCGCGGCGCGCTCTCCCTCTACATGCACGAGCTGGTGCAGCAGTACTTCAACCGGGTCACCTCCTACGTCAACGAGGAGTGGGAGGACGAGTGGCGCAACGTCGGCACCATCTCGGACTGGACCAAGCTGCACCTGACGCCCACACAACTCCAGGCACTCAACGAGGAGTTGGCCGAGGTCATCGCCCGCCACACCGCGGACCCGGGCAGCGTGCCCGACCCGGGCGCGCTGCCGGTCGTGGTGCAGCTCCAGTCCTTCCCGCGCCGGCCCCGGGGCACCGAGTGAGCCGCGGCGCACGCGGCGGACTGCTGCGCCGCAACCGCGACTTCCGCCTGCTCTGGTCCGGCGAGACCGCCGGGAAGTTCGGCGCCTCCGTCACCGGAGTGGCCCTGCCACTGATCGCCGTCTCCGACCTGAACGCCTCCACCCTGCAGATCAGCCTGCTCAACGCCGCCGCCTGGGCGCCGTGGCTGGTGATCGGCCTGCCGGCCGGTGTCTGGGTGGACCGCTTAGCCCGCCGGCCCGTCATGCTGGCCACCGCCGCCGTCTCACTGCTGCTGTTCCTCGCCGTCCCGGTGGCCGACCGGCTCGGCCATCTGAGCATCGGCCTGCTGCTGGCCGTCTCGCTGCTGACGGGCACCGCCGCCGTCTTCTTCCAGACCGCCTACACCGCGTACCTGCCCGACCTGCTCGACCCGGCCGACCAGCCCGAGGGCAACGCCAAACTCCACGGCAGCGCCTCCGCCGCCCAGATCGCGGGCCTCGGCTCCGGCGGTCTGATCGCCCAGTTCGCGGGCGCGGTGAACGGCATGCTCGCCAACGCCGCCACCTTCCTGGTCTCGCTCGTCTGCCTGGCCCGGATCCGCCACCGCGAGACCCCGGCCCCGCGCAGGGAGCGCGCGTTGCGACGCGAGGTCGGCGAGGGCCTGCGCCTGGTCGCCGGGGACCGCTGGCTGCGCACGCTGACGCTGTTCGGCGCCGCCTCCAACCTGGCGCTGATGGGGTACCAGTCGATCCAGGTCGCCTTCCTGGTCCGCGAGGTCGGGCTCGCCTCCGGCACGGTCGGCGGGCTGATCGCGGTCGCGGCGAGCGGCGGCATCGCCGGGGCGTTCGCCGCCCGCCGGGCCGCCGCCCGGATCGGCACCGCCCGTGCGATGCTCCTCTTCGAACTGGGCCTGTCCGGCCTCGCCCTGCTGATCCCGCTCACCACCGGCGGCGCCGGCGTGCTGCTCTACCTCGCGGGCGGGTTCAGCGTCTCCGCCGGGGTGGTCGCGGGCAACGTCCTCAAGTCGGGCTTCCTGCAGAGCTACTGCCCGCCCGGACTGCTCGGCAGGATCACCGCCAGCGCCGCCGTCCTCAACTACGGCACCATCCCGCTCGGCGCCGTCCTCGCCGGCGTCCTCGGTACGACGCTCGGCCTGCGCCCCGCGATGTGGCTCACCGCCGCCGGCGTCCCGCTCGCCGCCCTGATCCTGCTGTTCTCCCCCGTCGGGCGCACCCGGGACTTCCCCGCCGCCCGCACGCGCAGCACCGCCGGCACGTCCGCCCCCAGCACCTCGACCCCGGCCTGACCTGCGCACCGCCGGCCCGCCGGCCCGCCGCGGATGGGGCCGGCGCACCGAATCCGCCGACCGTCCGGCGGAGTTGTCGCTCGCGCGAAGTCACCGCCCGAGCCGGAAGTCTCCGTGCGTGAGCTTGCGCCGTCGCCGTGCGTGGGCGCCGACCCGGTGCCAACGGCGGTGCCCGTCCGGCCCCTCGGCCGCGCGTCAGCTTGAGATGCGGGCTCCGATGCCGTCGAGGAGGAAGTCGAGGCCGGTCCGGAAGGTCTGGTCGGCGTCCGGGTGAGGGCCGTCGCGGACGACCGTGGCCAGCGCGGGGAAGCGGCCCGTGGCGAAGGTGCGCTGCAGGTACGGCCCGAAGGTCGCCTGCCACTGCTCCTTGTCCATCCCGGTGGCCCGCTCGGCGCGCCGCTCGGTGATCTCCCGGCGCACCGCGCCGATCACGTAGGCGTTGACCGCGGAGATCGCCGGCACGGCGGCGTCCAGGTCGACGCCGCCCATCGCGGCCGCCACGGCCTCCCCGCAGGCCAGCGTGTTCGGTCCGAGCTGCGGCCGCCCGCCGATCAGGTCGGCGAGCCATTCGTGCCGTTGGACGGCCTGTCGGGTGGCCTCGGCGAGGGAGCGCAGCGCCTCTCGCCAGCCGTCGCCGGTCGGCCGGATCTCGGCGTGGACCGCGTCGACCATCAGGTCGAGCAACTCCTCCTTGGTGGCGATGTAGCCGTAGAGCCGCATCGGCCCGACTTCCAGCGCGGCGGCGACCTTGCGCAGCGACACCGCCTCCAGGCCGTCCGCATCGGCCAGCCCGATCGCCGCTCGTACGATCCGCTCCCGGCTCAGCGGGCCCAGCACCGGTCGATCCGGCGGCTCCGGTCGTTCCCACACCAACATGCCGCTGACAATACCGCCTGAGTGATACGGTGACAGCGTCGATACAGTGTATCGATCAATACGGTGAATCGGGGGACTCATGACCATCGCCATCATCGGAGCCGGCCTGGGCGGCCTGACCCTGGCCCGCGTGCTGCACCTGCACGGCATCGACGCCGTCGTCCACGAACGTGAACCCTCGCCCGGCGCGCGCAACCAGGGCGGCATGCTCGACCTGCACACCGGGACCGGCCAGCGGGCACTGCGCGAGGCCGGCCTGATCGACGGGTTCCACGCGATCGCCCGCCCCCAGGGCCAGGACCTGCGCCTCCTCGAACCGGACGGCACCCTGCTGCTGCAGGAGGACACGCCCGACGGCGCGCCGTCGGATCGGCCCGAGGTCGACCGCGCCGACCTGCGCAACCTCCTGCTGGACTCCCTCCCCGCACACGCGGTGCACTGGGGGCACGCGTTCGAGTCCGCCGACCACGGCCTCCTGCGCTTCGCCGACGGCAGCCGTACGACGTGCGACCTGCTGGTCGGCGCCGACGGCGCGAACTCCCGGGTCCGCGCCCTCCTCACCGACACCCGGCCGGTGCACACCGGCCAGAGCGTCGTCGAGCTCGCCATCCCCGACATCGACCTCACCCACCCCGACCTCGCCACCATGGTCGGACGCGGCAACTACTGGGTGCTCGGCAACGGGCAGTCCCTGTCGGCCCAGCGGAACGGCGACGGCCGGGTACGCGTGTACCTCAGCTTCTACGACACCGCCGAGAACTGGCTCGCCACCAGCGGGATCCCGTTCGACGACCCGGCCACCGCCCGGGCACGCCTGATCGACCTGTTCGCCGGCTGGGACCCACGGTTCACCGCCCTGATCGCAGCCTGCGGGGACACGGTCCTGACCCGCTCGATCACCACCCTCCCGGTCGGCCTGACCTGGCCCTCGAACCCGGGCATCACCCTCCTCGGCGACGCCGCCCACCTGATGCCCCCGGTGGGGCAGGGCGCCAACATGGCGATGCTCGACGGCGCCCTGCTCGGCCTCGCACTGGCCGCCCGCCCGGACGACCTCCCCGCCGCCGTCGAGGAGTACGAACGCGAGATGTTCGACCGCACCGGCGCCGTCGGCCGACAGTCCGCGTCCATGCAGGAGATGCTGGCGTCGCCGGACGCCGGCCGGAAGATGCTCGCGTTCTTCCAACCCGCCTGAGGGCAGGCGGGTGCGGCGAGGCGATCCAGGGCTCCGGCGTGGCGCCAGGCGTCCCACCAGGCGGTGATCCGCCCCGTCGCCGGTCGGTGACCGGGCGCTCGGATGCCGTCGCGGCCGGCGAGGTTATTCTGACCCAGGAGTCCGATATGCCCGATTCGTTCGATCCTGTGGTCGCACAAGGCATCGGAATGATCATTACCGATCGGAAGGCGGAGCAAGTGAGCGTCAAGCCCGTTCCGGAGAACCATCCGCGCGTCACGCCGTATCTCTGCGTCGACGGAGCGGCAGCCGCGATCGACTTCTACGTCTCCGTCCTCGGTGCGACGGAGCGCATGAGGTCGCCGGCGCCCGGCGGCAAGCTCGGTCACGCCGAGCTCCAGATCGGCAACTCGGTCGTCATGCTCGCGGACGAGTTCCCGGAGATGGGATTCCGCGGGCCGAAGACGGTGGGCGGCACGTCGGTGCACCTCTACGTCTACGTGGAGGACGTCGACGCGGCCTTCGCCCGGGCCCTCGCCGGGGGCGCCACGGAGCTGGATCCGGTGAAGGACCAGTTCTACGGCGACCGGTCCGGGCAGTTCGAGGACCCGTTCGGCCATCGGTGGCACGTGGCCACCCATGTGGAGGACGTGCCGCCGGCGGAGCTGGAGAAGCGGGCCAGGGAGGCCATGGAGTCCCTGCCGGGCGACAGCTGACCGGGCTCGTCGCCGCCCGCCCGCGCCGCACGGTCCGGGCAGACGGCTGCCGTTCCGCTCACGCCGCGACGGGTGACGGGGCGCGCAGCGGCGCCAGTGCGGTGCTCCAGGCGACGACCTGGTCGAGCATCGTGTTCAGGGCGGGCAGGTTGTAGTCGCCGGGCTTGAAGACGTGGTAGCCCTCGAACTCGGTGATCAGGGACAGCGCGACCTGCTGGCGTACGTCGGCCATCTGGAGCTCGGCGGCGACCAGGCGCAGCTGTTCGACGGCGCGGACGCCGCCGACCGCGCCGTAGGACACGTAGCCGACCGCCTTGTTGTTCCACTCGGCGTAGAGGAAGTCGAGCGCGTTCTTCAGCACGCCGGGGATGCCGTGGTTGTACTCCGGCGTCACGATGACGAAGCCGTCGAACGATGCGATCTCCTCCGCCCACCGCCGGGTGTGCTCGTTCCGGTAGTTCCCCAGGGACGGCGGAACGGGCTCGTCGAGGTGCGGCAACGGGTGGTCGCGGAGGTCGATGAGCTCGAACGCGGCGTCGGTGCGGCGCGATGCGATGTCGAGCACCCACGTGGCGACCTGTTCGCCGTTGCGGTTGGGGCGGGTGCTGCCGAGGATGATGCCGATCTTGAGCATGACGGGCCTGGCCTTCCTCGTTCGCGGTGCCTGGCACGACCGGCACCTGCGGAGTTCGTGCTGCCCGGCAGATCGTCTGCGGAGCAGACAGTCTCGCCAACAGCGGGCCGCTGCCTATCATTCCTGGTATGCGCAGCATTCCTGGTACGGGCAGCGGGGCGCAGACCACGTCGGCAGCCGGGTGTCCCGACCTCACGGAGGACCTCGGCTTCTCGCTCATGGCGGTGGCGCATGCCTACCGGACCGCCGTCTCCCCGGTGCTCGCGGGCGTCGCCCGGGGCGCCCGCGGCTTTCAGACGCTCGCGGCCGTGGTCGAGGGCGACGGGCCGAACCAGATCGCGCTGGCCGGCTACCTGCGGATCGACCGCACGGTGATGACCTACCTGCTCGACGACCTGGTGGCGGCGGGCCTGGTGGAACGCCGGCTCGACCCTGCCGACCGGCGCCGCCGCAGGATCGTCGCGACCCCCCTGGGCGTCGAAACCCTCCGTGACCTCCAACGACAGGTGAGGGCGGCGGAGGACGCGCTGCTCTCCGTCCTCGACGAGGACGAACGGGCGGTCCTGCGCTCCCTGCTCGCGCGGCTCGCCCGCACCGTCGCGGAGGGCGAACCGGGCGGCCTGTCCTGCGACGTCGGCCCGGACTCCTGCGAGGTCGGCGCCGACTCGTGCGACGTCGGGGCGGACTCCGGTGACGCCACCGTCAGCCCAGGGCGCGGTCCAGGTTGAACGCGGCGCTGATCAGCGAGAGATGGGTGAACGCCTGGGGGAAGTTGCCGAGTTGTTCGCCGGTCCGGCCGATCTCCTCGGCGAACAGGCCGACGTGGTTGGCGTAGGTGAGCATCTTCTCGAAGGCCAGCCGGGCCTCCTCCAGCCGGCCCGCTCGGGCCAGCGCCTCGACGTACCAGAAGGAGCAGATCGAGAAGGTGCCCTCGGAGCCCCGGAGTCCGTCCGGACTGGCCTCCGGGTCGTAGCGGTAGACCAGCGAGTCGGAGACCAGGTCCGAGGTGAGCGCGTCCAGGGTGGAGAGCCACTTGGGGTCGGTGGGCGAGATGAACTTGGCCATCGGCATCATCAGCAGGGACGCGTCGAGGACTTCGTGGTCCAGCCCCTGGACGAACGCGCCGCGCTCGGCCGACCAGCCGCGGGCCATGATCTGCCGGTAGATCGCGTCGCGGCACTGCCGCCAGCGGAGCAGGTCGGCGGGGAGCCCGCGCCGGTTCGCCACCCGGATCGCCCGCTCCAGCGCGACCCAGCACATCAGCCGCGAGTACACGAAGTTGCGCCGGCCCCCACGGGTCTCCCAGACCCCCTCGTCGGGCTGGTCCCAGTGGTCGCAGAGCCAGTCCACCACGGCGCCGACCTCGTCCCAGTGACCGCTGCTGATCGGCTGCCCCCACTTGTCGTAGAGGTAGACGGAGTCGATCAGCGCGCCGTAGATGTCCAGCTGGAGCTGCCTCGTGGCGGCGTTCCCCACCCGGACCGGCGCGGACCCGAGGTACCCCTCCAGGTGGGACAGCTCGTACTCGGGCAGGTCGCAGCTCCCGTCGATGCCGTACATGATCTGCAGCGGGCCGGTCTCCCTGGTACCCCGCATGATCCCGTGCTCGGAGATGAAGCCCATGAACGCCTCGGCCTCCGAGGTGAACCCGAGGCGGAGCAGGGCGTAGATGCAGAAGGCGGCGTCGCGGACCCAGACGTAGCGGTAGTCCCAGTTGCGCTCGCCGCCGACCTGCTCGGGCAGGCTGGTGGTCGGCGCGGCGATGATCGCGCCGGTGGGCGCGTAGGTGAGCAGCTTCAGCACGAGCGCGGAGCGGTGCACCATCTCCCGCCACCGCCCGTGGTACTGCGAGCGGGACAGCCAGTGACGCCAGAACCGGACGGTCGCCTCGGCCTGCTCCTGCGCCTCGGCACGCGGACACGACCGGGCCGGGACGCCGTCGCCGATCCGGTCGAGGGCGAACACGTGCGACTCGCCCTCGAGGAGCTTGAAGTGCGACCGCACGTCCACCCCCTCGCCCTCCAGGGGTGCGGTGGAGGTCAGTGCGAGCGTCAGTGACGGCGAGCGGAACACGGCCTCGTGGCCGTCGAGTTGCACGGTGTGCGCTTCGGCGCCGTAGCCGAAGCGCGGGGCGATCCGCGCCCTGAACGGGAGCACCCCGCGGACGCACACCACCCGCCGGATCAGTCGGTGACGGCCCGCCTCGCGGGACTCGTCGACGACGGGCATGAAGTCCTGGATCTCCGCCACCCCGTCCGCGGCGAAGAACCGGGTGATCAGGACGTTGGTGTCGGGGAAGTAGAACTGCCGGGTCCGGGCCGGCACGTCCGCGGACAGTTCGAAGCTGCCGCCCCGGTCGGCGTCGAGTATGGACGCGAACACGCTGGGTGCGTCGAAGCGCGGGCAGCAGTACCAGTCGATGGTGCCGTCGGTGGCGACGAGCGCGGCGGTACGGAGATCGCCGATCAGGCCGTGCTCGGAGATCGGCGGATACCGGGAACCGTCCGGCTGCCCGAATCCGCCGCTGCCGTACTGCGCCATGGCGGCCTCCTCACCCCGTGGTGCGGGGCATCGAGCCGAACCTCTCGTCTCATGCTAGATCGCGGCGTGTCGCAGCGCCGAGGCGAGCCGGGAGGCCGCGGGAGCGGAGCACGCCGACCGGCTGCCGACCGAACCTCGTCGCGGCCCGGCGGGCGTGACCCTCCGAAGCCGCTGCCGGGGCGCCGGATCCGGCCTCCGGTCTGCACCGTCCGGACCACCGTGGTCATCATGGAACTGCGGCCGACGGACAGGAGGGACACACGATGGAGCTGTTCCCACCGATGCCGCTCGCCGAGTGGCGGGACACGAAGGAGACGCTGCACCGCTTCGCGCAGGTGGTGGGCAAGGTCCGTCTCGCGGCGAGCGTGCGGCGCAACCACTGGTGGAACGTCCCCTTCCACCTCACCGGGCGCGGGATCACCACCCGGCCCATGGGACTGGTCGACGGCAACCCGGTCTTCACCGTCGACTTCGACTTCGTCGACCACCGGCTGGTCGTCGCGACGGCGGACGGCAGGGCGGCGTCCTTCCCCCTCACCGGCCTGTCCGTCGCCTCGTTCTACCGGCAGACCCTGGAGACGCTGGCGGCCTCGGGCGTCCGGGTGGAGATCCCGGTTCCCCGGCCCTACCGACTGGCCGACTCCGACCGCCCGTTCGCCGAGGACTTCGAGCACGCGACCTACGATCCCGCCTGGGCGAACCGCTACTGGCAGGTGCTCGGCCAGGTCGGGCTGGTGCTGGAGGAGTTCGCGGCGCGGTTCTCGGGCAAGGTCAGCCCCGTCCACCTCTTCTGGCACTCGCTCGACATCGCCCACACCCGGTTCTCCGGAAGCGCCCTCGACCAGCCGGCGCAGGTGGACCCGGTGACCCGCGAGGCGTACTCCCGGGAGCTGATCAGCTTCGGGTTCTGGCCCGGGGACGCCAACCTGGGCGAACCGGCCTTCTACTCCTACACGACTCCCGAGCCGGCGCACCTGGCCGAGGACCCGCTCACTCCCGCTTCCGCCCGGTGGATCGAACTCAACGACAGCCACCTGGCGGTCCTGCGCTACGACGACGCCCGTACCCGGCCCGATCCGAGAGCGGCCGTGCTCGCCTTCTACGAGAGCGCGTACCAGGCCGGGGCCGCCCGGGCCGGCTGGGACGTCGGCCGCCTCGCCTGCCCGGGTGGGATCACGGACCCGCGGCTGCCGGCCCCGCCGCTCTGAGCACGCCAGTGCCCGCGGCTGCCGGCCCGCCCTTGTGGGTACGTCAGTGCAGGTGCAGCTGCCAGTCGGCGGGGACCTTGCCGCGCGGGCCGGGCACCGGCTGCGAGTCCGGATGCGCGGCGGGCGCCGCCAGTTCCGGCCCCTCGTAGTACTGCTCGGTCTCGACGTTCCACAACCACGCCTCACCGGGCTCGAAACTGGCGAGGAACGGGTGCCCCGCCTCCCGGGCATGCCTCGTGCCGTGTTGCGAGGGCGAGGAGTCGCAGCAGCCGATGTGCCCGCACGCGGCGCAGCGCCGCAGGTGGAACCACCACCCCGGCCCGTCCCCCGCCAGGCACTCCACACACCCCTCTCCGCTCGGCCGCGCGGAGGGGTCAATCCCCCGGATCGGGCTGTCAGCCATGGGACACGCCTCCCGGTGAGGGCTCGGCCGGGCGCGCCTGTCCGGCACGTCGGGGCCGCAGCCGTCGGACCGTCTCTTGGAATCCCAACCAGCCGGCCCGCACGGGGATTCCGCGGCGAGCAGCAGCGGGCGGTCCCGTCGGCCCGGGCCGACCGCCTCCCGTCGCCCCGGGCGGGCCGGGCCGACGGGAAGCGGTCGCGTCGGCTGCGACCCCGACGTGTTCACGAGGGCCCGGCGGTGACCTTGAAGGTGGCGACCGGCTGTGCGTGACTGGAGGGAGCAACAGTGGCCCGGCCGACATCGAGGTGCTCCGGATGGGATTCATCGGCACGGTGGGGCTGGTGCTCCACCCCGAACGCACCTGCGCGCCCACCGTGGAGGCCGTGGTCCGTTGGAGCCGGGCCCGGGGGACGAAGGTCCTGGGGCTGGCCGCGGAAGTGGCACGGATCGGCTGCGACGCCATTCCGGTCGGGGCCGAGGAGATGACCACGAGCGCCGACCTGATGATCAGCCTCGGCGGGGACGGCACCATGCTGCGCGCCATGCGGCTCGCGACCGGGGGCCACGCGCCCGTCCTGGGCGTCAACGTCGGACGCCTGGGCTTCCTCGCCGAGGTCGACATACCGGAACTGCCCGCCGCACTGGACGCCATCGACGCCCGACGCTTCACCGTGGAAGCCCGCTCCGGCGTCCACGCCCGCTTCGGGGCCGCCCAGGAGACGGCGCTCAACGACGTCGTGCTCCTGCGCAGCCCGGGACACAAGTCCGCGGCGGTCGCCGTACGGGTGCAGGGTCAGCCCTTCGTGGCCTACACCGCCGACGCGGTCGTGGTCGCCACGCCGACCGGCTCCACCGCGTACAGCTTCTCCGCCGGCGGCCCGATCGTCTCCCCCAACGCGGAGGGGCTGCTGATCACCCCCGTGGCTCCGCACGCCGCGTTCAACCGCTCCGTCTTCCTCTCCAGCGGCGAGCGGCTCGACCTGGAGGTCCTGCCGCACAGCGGCGACCTCGCCGTCGAGGCCGACGGCCTCCTGGCCGGCCACGTCTCACCGGGCGACGTCATCGAGGTGACCATGCTGCCCGCCGCCGCACGCGTCGTCCGGCTCGGCCACACCACGTTCTACCAGCGGGCCCAGCGCAAGCTCCGGCTCACCGGCTCGGCGGAACACGGCTGAGCACCGGTCCGTACCCTTGACCCATGACCCCGGAAGAGCTGGCCAACCTCGCGCACCTGCGGCGCGCGCGGGACCTGATCGACCGGGAGTACGCACGTCCGCTCGACGTGCCCACGATGGCCGGCCACGCGCTGATGTCGCCGGCACACTTCTCGCGGCAGTTCCGGGCGGCCTACGGCGAGACCCCGTACAGCTACCTCATGACCCGCCGGATCGAGCGCGCGATGGCGCTGCTGCGCGCGGGCATGAGCGTGACCGACGCCTGCATGACGGTCGGCTGTACGTCGCTGGGCTCCTTCAGCTCGCGCTTCACCGAGGTGGTGGGCGTCACCCCGAGCGTCTACCGCAGTCGTGAGCACGCCGCCGTCACGGCGATGCCCGCCTGCGTGGCGAAGCAGCGCACCCGCCCTTCGCGCGGCGGACCGACGGGCGGACCGGCGGGCGGATCGAGCAGGAATCGAGAAGCGGACGACCGGTCCGCCGCCTAGCGTTGCCCGCATGGACATCGCACTTCAGTACTGCCACATCACCGTGAACGACCTGGACGACTCGCTCTCGTTCTACCGCGACGCGCTCGGCCTGGACGTCCGCAACGACGTCTCCTCGGGCGAGCACCGGTGGGTCACCCTCGGCAGCGCGGCCCAGCCGGACCTGGAGTTCGTGCTCTCCGAGCCGCACGCCGGCCGCTCCCAGGCCGACGGCGACGCCCTCCAGGCGCTGCTCACCAAGGGCGTGCTGCCGATGATCGTCTTCCGCACCGACGATCTCGACGCCGCCTTCGAGCAGGTCCGGGCCTCCGGGGCCGAGGTGCTCCAGGAGCCCATCGACCAGGCCTGGGGCCCGCGTGACTGCGCCTTCCGCGACCCCTCCGGCAACATGGTGCGGATCTCGCAGGCGAAGAAGTAGCGCCGGCCGGACATCCACGGCGGGCCCGGCGCCCGCACAGCACGGAACCGAAGAGGCCCCTCGGCCCCCAGCGCCGAGGGGCCTCTTCGGCTGCTCGTCAGGAGGGGCCGACTACAGCACGGATGTGTAACGGACTTCCCACCCTCTTGTGAATGCTATTTCACATTACTATGTTACACATCACATCGCCGACACAGGTCGGCCCCTCCCGCACCCCAACAGCGGCGAGGAAACGCCTGCCGCCTCCTCCCCCGGCAGACGCCCGCACCACGTGCAACCCCCACACCTTCACCGGAGGATCATCAGTGCCCCCCACCACGTCCGTTCGCAACGCCCTGCTCTCGGCAGCCCTCACCGCCGCCCTCGCCGTGCCGCTCATCCAGAGCGCCCAGGCCGCGGCCCCCTCGGCACCCACCGCGGCCCAGGGCGCCGCGTCGGCCCAGGCCGCCCCGGCCCCGGCCGACCAGGCGGCGCACCGGGCCGCCCCCGGCGGGGCGGGCTCGGCCGGCCCCCAGGGCTGGCCCGGAGCCGCCGCGCTCCAGCCGACCACCGGCAGCCAGCCGGGCGACCCCGCCGCCCCGGCCCTCGCGGACGTCGCCGGCCAGGCCACCACCTGCTCCCCGGAGGCGTTCACCTCCCTCTCCCCGGCCGCGCTCGCCGACTTCCTCTCCGACCGCAGCCACACGTACCAGAAGTGCCTGCGCCCCCTGCTGGTCAATTGGAACGTTCAAACCGCCAAGGTGATGACGCCCGCGCACGTCCAGGCCGTCGCCAACCGGATCACCGAGCTCGCCCCGCGTTTCGACGGCGCCAACAACCTCAACCAGCAGGAACTCTGGTACTTCCTGCACGTCGCCGTCCTCTTCGACTTCGGCCACGCCGAGATCGACATCTCCGACGCGGCCAGTGTCGGGGCCATCGACCGGGCCATCCGCGCCTACACCGCCAACCCGCGCGTCCTCGACCCCACCAGCACCAACGGCGACACGATGGGCGAGCTGCTCCAGACCAGCACCGCCCCGGGCCTGCGCGTGGCGCGCCTCCCGCTGGTCAAGCAGGTCCTGCGGATGTTCGCCCCGGGAAGCCCCGTCGTCGGCGACCACGGCTGGAACTGGGCCGTGCAGGGCGCCCTCCAGATCAACTTCCAGGGCATCGAGAACGTCGGCGAGGACCCGCAGGGCCTCTTCCGCGCCGCGGTCGCCGCCGACGCCGACTACCGCCAGGCCTTCCGCGCGTACGCCGGCTACACCCACCTCAAGGGCACCGACAGCGAGTGGGCCGCCGGCGACGCGATGCTGGAGTACGGCCGCTTCGCCGGCATCGCCTCCCTCAAGGCCGAGTTGACCGCCGACATCGGCCCCACGCTCCAGCAGGCCACCGGCGTCTTCGGCCGGCTGAGCCGCCCCTGGGGCAACCTCGTCGGCCCGGTCAACAGCCTCGGCCTGTGCGGTCAGTACAACGTCTGCCGCGAGGTCCTCAAGCAGGAGTTCTTCCCCAACACGTACACCTACGACAACGGCTCGCTGATCGTCCGCACCGCCCTCGACCGCGCCACCGCCGACCAGCTCTACTACGCCACCAAGCAGGTCAAGGCCCAGTTCTTCCGCGTCCTCGGCACCGACCAGCCGCTCGCCGGCGACAACCACCCCGTGCTGACGGTCCAGCTGTACGACACCAAGTCCCACTACCAGGCGCTGCAGTCCCCGCTGTTCGGCATCGGCGACGTCAACAACGGCGGCATGTTCCTGGAGGAGCAGTCCAGCTTCTACACCTACCAGCG
Organism: Kitasatospora sp. NPDC056181; assembly: GCF_042266225.1. Taxonomy (NCBI): domain Bacteria; kingdom Bacillati; phylum Actinomycetota; class Actinomycetes; order Kitasatosporales; family Streptomycetaceae; genus Kitasatospora; species Kitasatospora sp. NPDC056181. The sequence goes on along the minus strand of NZ_JBHJUK010000035.1, from coordinate 49,992 downwards.
GACCAGCACCGAGTCCTACTTCAGCCTGGAGGAGCTCTTCCGGCACGAGTACACGCACTACCTCAACGCCCGCTGGGCGATCCCGGAGGTCGGGTACACCAAGCGCTGGCCCAGTGCGGCCACCTTCGCCATGAACGAGGGCACCGCGGAGTACTTCGCCGGCTCCACCGGCAAGGACGGGGTCAAGGCCCGCAAGTACATGGTCCGCCAGATCGGCTGGGACGACCAGGCCGGCACCCCCCGCCTGAGCGTCGACCGCATCCTCCACGCCACCTGGGAGGGCGAGGGCTTCTCCGCCTACCCGTACGCGGCGACGTTCTTCAACCTGCTCGGCGAAAAGCACCCCGACCAGCTGGCCGAGATGTACCGGCTGCTGCGCGCCGACGACCTCGACGGCTACAACGCCTGGCGCGACCGCCTCGGCCGCGACACCGCCCTCCAGCGCGAGTACACCGCCTACCTCGATGCCGAGATCCCGCTCGCCGACTCCCTCTACGTCCCCGTCACCCACTACACCGCCAACGGCAGCCTGACGTACGCCTGGGCCTCCGAGGTCCAGAACGCCTTCGCCGCCGCCACCCAGAACACCCCGGTCTGCAAGGACAACGCCGACTGGAACAACAAGATGCGGTTCAGCTGCACCGGGCGCATCACCGCCAACCTCACCAACTCCGCCGACGCCGGACAGGTCCGCAAGGACATGGCCGCCACCATCGACCACTTCCTCCTCTCCCGCGGCGGCGCCGCCGCCAACAACCTCGCCGACATGAACTGCTGGTTCGGCAAGGTCGACGTCTGGCCCACCGGCCGGGCCGGCAGCGCCGAGTACTCGTGCGAGGGCCCGCTGCGCCGGTAACCGCGCACCCGCACCACCGCACCGGCCCCGGGGCGGACACGGGACCCGTTCCCGTGCCCGCCCCGGGGCGCGTGGCGCACCCGGGCACCAGGCCACCCGAGCACCCGGGCACCCGCCGGTGCCGAGCCCGGGCGGCCCCGGCGCCGTACGTTGTTCCTGTGGCACGGAGCGAACGAGCCGGCCGGCTCGCACCCCCCAGCTGGCTCACCGCGGGCCTGCGGCCGCACTCGGCGCCGATCCCGTGGGCCGCCGTCGCCCGGGCGGCCGTCGCACTCTCCGCGCCGCTCGCGGTCGGGATGGCCGCCGGGAACCCGGGCCAGGGCGCACTCGTGTCGATGGGCGCGCTCTCCGCCGTCATCGGCGACACCGCCGACGCCTACCGGATGCGGCTGTTCAACATCGCCGTCCCCCAGCTCTTCGGTGCCCTCGGCGTCACCCTCGGATCGCTGGTGTACGGCCAGGGGTGGACGGCCGTCGCCGTGCTCACCGTGACCGCGCTGGTCTCCGGCATGATCTCGTCGATCGGCGCCGTCGCCTCCGCCTCGGGGCTGCTGCTCCTGCTCAACGCCGTGGTCGGCGCCGGCCTGCCGATGCCCTCGCCCTGGTGGAAGCCGCCGCTGCTGCTCGCCCTCGGCGGGCTGGTGGTGCTGCTGCTCACCCTGTTCGCCTGGCCGCTGCGCGGCGGCGTGCCGGAACGGACGGCGGTCGCCGCGACGTACCGGACCGTCGCCGACTTCCTCCAGGCCGCGGGCACACCCGTGCACGACGAGCGGCGGCAGGCCGTCACCCACTCCCTCAACGAGTCCTACGACCTGCTGCTCGCCCACCGCACCCGTCGGCACGGCCGCTCCCCCGGCCTCGCCCGGCTGATCGCCCAGCTCAACTCGGTGATCCCGGTGGTCGAGGCCGGCTCGGCGGCCAAGCTGCGCCCGCCCTCGCTCGGCCCGCTGCCGCAGGCGTACCCGGCGGCGGTGCGGGAGCTGGCCGCCACCGTCGAACAGGGCCGGCCCGACGCGCCCGCGCTGGACCTGCCGCCGCCCACCGGCCCCTCCGAGCGCGCCATCGACCAGGCGCTGCGGTACGCGGCCGCCGTCGCCGCCGAACCCGCCCCCGACCCGTTCGGCCCGGCCGACCGCATCGGCCGCCCCGCCGCGTTCCAGGTCCGAGCCCGGCGCACCGCACGCGCGGCGCTGGTCTCCGGGGCGTCCTGGCGGTACGGCCTGCGGCTGGCGCTCTGCATCGGCCTCGCCCAGGTGCTGGTCTCGACGCTGCCGGTGCCCCGCTCCTACTGGGTGGCGCTGACCGTCACCTTCGTCATGAAGCCCGACTTCGGCTCCGTCTTCTCGCGCGCCGTGCTGCGCGCCTTCGGCACCGCGGCCGGGCTGCTGATCGCGATCCCGGTCCTCGCCGAAGTGCCGCGCGGGTGGTGGGACGTGCCGATGACGGCCCTGCTCGCGATGCTGATCCCGGCCTTCTCGGCGAAGGGATACGCGTTCCAGACCGCCGCCATCACCCCGGTCATCCTGATCCTCTCCGACCAGATCAACCACCAGGGCTTCCAACTGGTGCTGCCCCGGCTCCTCGACTCCCTGCTCGGCTGCGCGATCTCGCTGATCGCCGGCTACCTGCTCTGGCCGGAGTCCTGGCACACCCGGATCGGCGACCGGCTCGCCGACGCCGTGGCGGACACCGCCTCCTACGTCACGCTGGCCTTCGCCGCGGCGCCCGGGCGGGACCAGGCCGTACGGCTGCGCAACCGGCGCCGGCTCTACCGCGACCTGTCCACCGTCCGCTCGGAGTTCCAGCGGGCACTCACCGAACCACCGCCGACCGGGGCGCTGGCGGCCGCCTGGTGGCCGCTGGTGATCGCGGTCGAGCGGATCGTGGAGGCCACCACCGCCACCCGCGTCCGGATCGACCACGGCGACCCGGCGCCGCCCGCGGCCGAGGTCGCGGCCATCACCCGGGAGCTGAACGAGCTGGCGGACGCCCTGCACGCGGGCGCGGAACCTGCGGCCCCGCCGACGCAGGCCGGCCCGGACGGATCGGACGGATCGGACGGCCCGGAAGGCCCCGAGGAGCAGCCGGACGGTGTGCTCGCCCCGCTGCACCAAGAGGTCCGGGCGGCCCTGGCGATCGCCGCCCCCGACCCCCTGGGCTGAACGCGCACGCCCGCCGAGAAGCAGGCCGACGAGCGGGCGGGCCAAGCGGGCAGGCTGAGAAACGGGCCGGCGAGCGGGCGGGCCAGGCGGGCAGGCTGAGAAACGGGCCGGCGGGCTGACACCCGGCCTGACGGCTGGTCAGACGGCCGTGTCCTGGTCCTGGATCCGCCGCCAGGGGCGGTCCGCCTCCAGGGCGAAGGCCAGCTCCAGCAGCAGCCGCTCCTGGCCGTACGCCGCCGACAGGTGGACGCCGATCGGCAGGCCGTTGCCCGCGGCCTCGGCGGGCAGCGCGATCGCCGGTGCGCCCGTCACGTTGTTCACCGGCGTGAACGCCACGTAGCGGTGCAGCCGGTCCAGCAACTCCTCGAACGCGACGTTCGGGCTCAGGTGGCCGATCGGCGGGGCGGTGTGCGCGAGCACCGGCGAGAGGATCACGTCGTGGTCGCGGAACAGGCCCGCGTACGCCGCCTCGGCCTGCCGCAGCCGGCGCAGCACCCCCGGCAGCCGGTGGAACTCGCGGTGGAAGGAGCGCCGCAGCCCCGACGTCAGTCCGTCCAGCTTCCGCGCCTGGAAGCCCGGGTCCAGCACGAGCCGGCCGGTGGCGGCGATCAGGAAGGCGATGTACCCCCAGTAGGCCGTGAAGTCCCGGGAGAACTCCTCGCCGAACGGCAGGACCGCCGGCGTCACCTTGTGGCCCATGGCCTCCAGCCGCCCCGCCGTCCGCTCGACCGCGTGCCGGGTCGGGGCGTCGGTGACCGCCACCGGGGAGTCCACCACCAGCCCGATCCGCAGCGGCCGGTCGCCGGGCCCCTCCACCAGTCCGATCGGCGGCAGCGACGGGTTGCGGTGGTGCCGCTCGGCCGCCGCGAAGAAGGCGGCGGTGTCGCGGACCGAGCGGGTGACCACGCCGTCGGTGACCAGGTCGATCGGCAGCCGTCGGCCCTGGTCGTTGAGGACGGTGCGGCCCCGGGTCGGCTTCAGTCCGACCAGCCCGCAGCAGGCCGCCGGGATGCGGATCGAACCGCCGCCGTCGTTGGCGTGCGCGATCGGGACGACGCCCGCCGCGACCAGCGCCGCCGCCCCGCCCGAGGACGCCCCGGGCGAGTGCGAGGGCCGCCACGGGTTGCGCACCGGCCGGGCCTCGGCGAACTCGGTGGAGGCGTTGAGGCCGAACTCCGGCAACCGGGTCTTGCCGAGCACGGCCAGGCCGGTGCCGAGGAACTGCTCGGCGAAGCCGGCCGTCCGCCGCGCCGGCTTGGCCCGGAACGCCGAACTCCCCTGCCCGGTCGGCATCCCCCGCAGGTCCACGTTGTCCTTCAGGTAGCTGGGCACCCCGAACAGCGCGCCCCGGTCACCGGCCGGCGCGCTCCGCGGCTGCCCGTACGCGGCGAACGCGACCGGCGCCAGCGCCGCGTCGACCCGCTCGGCCCGCGCCACGGCGGCCGCCGCCAGCTCCGCCGGGCTCACCGCACCGGCCCGCACCAGGGCCGCCAGCGCCACCGCGTCGTGCTCCCCCAGCGCATCGTCCCCGAACGCGTGGACCCGCTCATCCGCCATGCGAACTCCCCATCCCTACCGGCCGGTAATGCGCGCGAGTTCCGCAGTCTAGGCGCGGACGGTCCGTCCGGACACCCCGTCACCCTTCCCGGAAACCGGCTACCGCCGGCCGGCCCCGACCGGCCATGATGGCGCCGTGACCGACAGGACGAACGAGACGGACCGGGCCGCGTCCGAGGCACTGGGCCTCTGCGTGGTGGCCAACGTCGCGCAGGAGACCGACCACGGCGAGGGCGGGCTGGAGATCCGCGCCGGCCTACGGCACTTCGCACCCGGGGCCAAGCTCTGGATCGCGCCGCCGCGGTGGTGGAACGGCCATGTGACCGTGGCCGGCCGGCACCGGGGCAACGGCCGCCGTTACACCACGATCGTCGTCCAGGAACGCTTCCTGGAGAACTTCCGGGTCGGCGCCGTCCACAGCCCGGCGCTGCACCGCGCCCTCGGCGGCGGGTCCTGGAGCGCCGAGGAGGCGGAGCGGTACGTGCGGTACCGGGCCGTCCCCCGGCTGGCGGCCCAGGTCCAGTGGGCGGGCGAGGAGTTCCTCCGGTACGCGACCGCGGTCACCGACCCGCCGCCCATGGAACTGGAGCACGAGGGCGTCACCTACCACCTGGCACACTTCAACGCCAGGCGCGCCCGCTACTCACCGCTGCCGCCACCGGTCGAACCCTCCCCGCCCTCCCCGCCGGTCGGCGGCTGAGGCCTTCGGACGCCTCCCCTCCGTCTCCCGAAAGTGGTCACCATGCCCCAGCGCCCGGTCGCGGTCATCGGCGAGTGCGTCGCCGACGCGTTCGCCGAACCCTCCGCCGAGCACCGGCCCGGCGAACTCGCCCTGCGCGTCCTGCCGGGCGGCGGCCCCGCCAACACCGCCGTCACCCTGGCCCGTCTCGGCACGCCCACCCGCTTCCTCGGCCGGATCTCCGCCGACCCGTTCGGCACCCTGTTCCGGCAGCACCTGAGCGCCTCCGGTGCCGATCTCGGCGGCTGCGTGGACGCCGCCGAGCCGAGCACGCTGGCCGTCGCCTCCTTCGACCCGCAGGGCCAGGCGAGTTTCACCTTCCACGCCGAGGGCACCGCCGACTGGGCGTGGACCTCCGACGAACTCGCGGCCCTGCCACTGGCCGGCGCCGACTGCCTGCACACCGGCTCGCTCGCGCTGGTCCGCGAGCCGGGCGGCCCGCGGATCGAGGAGCTGCTCGCCCGCGGCCGGGCCGACGCGACCGTCTCGATCGACCCCAACGTCCGCCCGCTGCTGGTCGATCCGGCCGTCTACCGCGCCCGGCTCCCGCGCTGGTGCGCGCTGGCCGACGTCCTGCGACTGAGCGCCGACGACCTCGACCTGCTGATGCCCGGCGTCACCCCCGAACGCGCCTGCGACACCTGGCACCTGGCGGGCGTCCGGCTGGTCGTGATCACCCTCGGCAGCCGGGGCGCCCTCGCCTCCCTGGACGGCGAGCGGCTGACCGTCGCCGCACCCGCGACCACCGTGGTCGACACCATCGGCGCCGGCGACTCCTTCACCGGCGGCCTGCTGCACCACCTCGGCGGACTCGGCCGGCTCGGCGGCCGGCTCGACGGACTGACGGTGGAGGAGGTCGGCGACGCCTGCCGATTCGCCGCCCGCGTGGCCGCCCTGACCTGCGCTGTCGCCGGGCCCAACCCGCCCTGGCAGGCGGACCTCCAGGGGAACGCCGGGGCGGCCGTCCGGTAGCCCCGTACCCGGCGGGGACGGACGGGAGCGCCCCGGAGCCCTCGACCTTGGTCGGATCTTGATCCGACCAAGGTCGGACTCCACTCGGACATTGATCGAACGATACAGTCCGATCAGGCAGAGGCGCCGTCCGGATCAGCCCGGGGGAACACCATGGCCATGTCGGCCGAGGAGCGTCGGGAGCTGATCCTCGACGGCCTGCTCGAGCCCGACGGGCCCGTCCGACCGACCGACCTCGCCGCCCGCATCGGCGTCCCGGCGCTCACCGTCCGCCGGGACGTCACCGCCACTGACAGTCGCCGCACTGGCCGTCGCCCGGCCACCGCCGACCGACCCGCGAAACGGCGGCCGGTGCCCCGCGCCCTGGAACCTCGTCGATCAAATGATCCATGTGATCAGATCGTGACAGCGCCCAGCCACCCCACCGAGGCCCGAAATATGCGGGTAAAAGGCCTCCTTCGGCCTCATCCAACCCTCCTGATCGGCGATCACATCGGATCACTTGATCCCATTCCCTTGACTCCGATCGAATGCCCGCCCCAAGATGGCGTGCATTCGCCCCCACCCTCGCGGTCCGCGGGCCACCACGCCCCCGTCCCGGACCGCGCCCCCGCCCCAGGAGCCGTGCATGCCCTCACGTTCGTCCTCCCCCCACAGAGCCCTCCGGGCCGCCACCGCGGCCGCGCTCTGCGCCACCCTCCTCGCGGCCTGCGGCAGCGGCGGCGACAGTGGTCCGGACGCCGCGGGCTCCAACGGCCAACCGGTGAACCTGACCTTCTGGGCGTGGTCGAAGGGGACGAAGGAGGTCGTCGAGGCCTTCAACGCCTCGCACCCGAACATCAAGGTCGTCTTCGAGGAGATCCCCTCCGGCGTCGCCGGCGGCTACGCGAAGATCACGAACGCGGTGAAGGCCGGGAACGCGCCCGACGTGTTCAACGTCGAGTACTCACAACTGCCGGACCTCGTCAGCCAGGGCGCCGTGCAGAACATCGGCAAGCTGGTCGGCGGCGACCTCAGGGCCAAGTACCTCCCCCAGGCCGTCGAGCTGACCACCCTCGGCGGCTCGACCTGGGCCCTGCCGCTGGACGCCTCGCCGCAGGCCTTCTACTACCGCAAGGACCTCTTCGACAAGGCCGGCCTCACCCCGCCGAAGACCTGGCAGGAGTTCCGCGCCACCGCGCAGAAGCTGAAGCAGGCCCAGCCGGACACCCGGATCGCCACCTTCTTCCCGGACGACCCGGTCACCTTCGAGGCGATGGCCTGGCAGGCCGAGGCGCACTGGTTCACCGGCGTCGGCGACACCTGGACGGTGGACGTCAACGGCGGGAAGACCAGGCAGGTCGCCGAGTACTGGCAGCAGCTGATGGCGGACGACCTGGTCCGGGTCCAGCCGTCGTTCAGCCAGCAGTGGACGGCCTCCCTCCAGAAGGGCGAGACCGCCGGCTACCTCGGCGCCTCCTGGGGCGGCGGCGTGCTGAAGAGCACCCTGCCGGACGCCTCCGGCAAGTGGGCCGTCGCGCCGGTCCCGACCTGGGACGGCAACGCGGCCAGCGGCATGGTCGGCGGCACCACCTTCGCCGTCTCCAAGGACAGTAAGAAGGCCAAGGCCGCCGTCGAGTTCGCCACCTGGGCCACCACCACCCCCGAGGGCATCAAGGCCCGGATCGCCTCCGGCACCTCCTCCGCCTACCCGGCGGCCCCCGCCCTGGTGCCGGTCGCCAAGGCGGCGTTCAAGGCGGACTTCTACGGAGGCCAGGACATCTACGCGGTGTACTCCGACGCAGCCAGGTCTATCAGGCCGAACTGGCAGTGGGGCCCGGTCATGGGCGCCACCAACACCTCCCTGAAGGACTCCTTCGGCAGGCTCCCCCAGAGCGGCAGCGTGCAGGGCGCCCTCGACGCCGCCCAGCAGGCCACGCTCGCCGAGCTCAAGAACCGCGGCCTCAAGACCCGGCAGTGACGCACCGCACCCCGCGCACGGCACCCGCCCACGCCACCGCCCGCCCGGCGCGCGGCGGCGACCACTCACCGGGCCCTGCCACCCGACCGACGGCCGCCGGCCCGCCCTGACGCGCAACGGCGCCACCCCCGTGGGCACCGCGCGCAGTCGCCTCGCCCGCCCCGAACGCGACCCCTCTCCGGCTACGACGCGCCTGCCGACGAACTCGCCCGCCATGCACGGGGGCTGCCGTTCACCCACCCCACCCGTCGACCGCGAGGGAGTCCGCGAGGACGCCCGGGACGGTGTCCACCGCGCCGCGTACCAACCCCCGAGGGCCCGCACACCCACCCCGGAGGTCCCGGCCGCTCACCCCAGAGGGCCCGGCTCGCCCGGGCCGCCGGACCGGCCTTCCGCCCGGCCCGCCCGCCTATCCTGCCCAGCAGCCCGAGTTCCCACCGAAAGCCGGTCCTCATGCTCGACTTCGACGACACCGGATTCCGCCGCGGCGGCGCGCCGCACCGGATCATCTCCGGCGCCGTGCACTACTTCCGCATCCACCCCGATCTCTGGGACGACCGCCTGCGTCGGCTGCGCGCCCTGGGCGCCAACACCGTCGACACCTACGTCCCCTGGAACTTCCACGAACTCCCCTCCGGCGAGTACGACTTCACCGGCTGGCGGGACCTCGGCCGGTTCGCCGAACTGGCCCGGGCCAACGGTCTCGACGTCATCCTGCGCCCCGGCCCGTACATCTGTGCGGAGTGGGAGTTCGGCGGCTTCCCGGCCCGGCTGCTCGCCACCGACGGCCTGCGGCTGCGCTGCGCCGACCCGGCCTACCTGGCCGAGGTCGACGGCTGGTTCGACGCCGTGGTGCCCGAGATCCTGCCGCTGCTGGCGAGCCGGGGCGGTCCGGTGGTGGCCGTCCAGGTCGAGAACGAGTACGGCAGTTACGGCAACGACGCCGCCTACCTGGCCCACCTCCGCGACGGCCTGATCGCCCGGGGCGTCGACTGCCTGCTGTTCACCGCCGACGGCGCCGAGGACACCATGCAGCAGGGCGGCACGATCCCCGGCCACCTCGCCACCGCCACCTTCGGCTCCCGGCCCGCCGAGCGGTTCGAGGTGCTCCGGCGTCACCAGCCCAAGGGCCCGCTGACCGCCATGGAGTTCTGGATCGGCTGGTTCGACCACCTCGGCGAACCGCACCACGTCCGGGAGGCCGGGGAGTCCGCCCGCGCGCTCGACGACCTGCTCGCCACCGGTGCCTCCGTCAACCTCTACATGGCGCACGGCGGCACCAACTTCGGCTTCTGGGCCGGCGCGAACCACACCGGCACCCGGCCGGAGGACGCCGGCCACCAGCCCACCGTCACCAGCTACGACTACGACGCGCCAATCGGCGAGGCGGGCGAACTCACCGCCAAGTTCCACGCGTTCCGGGCCGTCATCGGCAAGTACGCGCCGCTGCCCGAGACGGAGCTCCCCGAACCGCTGCCGCGCGTCACCCCGCAGCGGATCGAACGCCCGACCGGGCGCGCCCGTCTGCTGGCCGCCCTCGACGGCCTGTCCGCCCCGCTGCACCGGGCCGCTCCCGAGCCGATGGAGAAGGTCGGCCAGTCGCTCGGCCTGATCCACTACCGCACCCGCGTCCCCGGCCCGCGGGCCGCGCTGCCGCTGCGGATCGACGGCATCGGCGACCGTGCCCATGTGTTCGCCGACGGCGTGCCGCTCGGCGTCCTGGACCGCAACGCCCCCGACGGAACCCTGCCGCTGGAGACCGGCCCGGCCGGCACGACGCTCGACATCCTGGTCGAGGCGCTCGGCCGGGTGAACTACGGGCCGCTCCTGGAGAACGACCGCAAGGGCATCGGCCGCGGGGTCTCGCACGGCCACCAGCGCCTGTACGACTGGGAGATCCGGCCGCTGCCCCTGGCGGACCTCGGCGGTCTCGCCTTCTCGGACACCGTCGGGGCGAGCGACGGCGACCCGGTCTTCCACCGCTTCGAGGCCGTCCTCGACGCACCCGCCGACGCCTTCGTCGCCCTCCCCGGCTGGGGCCGCGGGCTGCTCTGGCTCAACGGCTTCCTGCTCGGCCGCTACTCCCACCAGGGCCCGCAGCGCACCCTCTACGCCCCGGCCCCGCTCTGGCGCGCGGGCGCCAACGAGCTGGTCCTCCTCGAACTGGAGACCCACGCCGAGGCGGTGGAACTCCGCGACCAGCCCGACCTCGGCCCCACCGCCGCCGCCCCCAGCGTCGATTACTGAGCCGCCGCCGAGCCACCGGGCGGCACACGACGGCACGGCACACACGACGGCACGGCCCCACCCCGGCCGGTTGCCCGCGGAACCCTCCGCGAGCAACCGGCCGCACCCATGACGTCACACACCCCCCCACGAACGCCTGCCACCACCGGCTCCGGCCGCGCGGCACGCCGCCGAGATGCCCGGCAACACACCCGATGCCGGGCAGCACACCGCCCGGAGCCCGGCAGCACACCCGGAAACGATGGTGCTACTGTCGCTAGCATCATGCTGCTGAAGCTCGATCTCGCGGACAGCCGCCCCCTGCACGAGCAGGTGGCGGGTGCGATCCGCCGCGCCATCGCCGAGGGCGAGTGCGCGCCCGGCGATCGACTGCCGCCCGCGCGGGAGCTGTCCCGGGCGCTGGGCGTCAACGCCAACACCGTCCTGCGCGGCCTGCGCGCACTCCGGGACGAAGGGGTCCTGGAGTTCCGCCGCGGCCGCGGCGTGACGGTGGCCGCCGGCGCCGACCAGCGGGCCGAACTGTCCGCCAGGGCGGCCGCCCTGGTCGCCGAGGCCGCACGGCTGGGCTACAGCAGGACCGATCTCGTGGAACTGATCAGGAGGCTGCCGTGAACGGCGGGGGGAACCGGATACGTGGTGCGTGGTGGAGCGCGGCCGCCTGGACGGCCGGGGTCCTGGCGACCCTGGTCGCGATGCCGCTGGCGGCGGCCGGCCGGCTGCCGGACGAGATGGCCACCCACTGGGGCTCGAACGGCCACCCGGACGACTCGATGCCGTTCTGGGCGGTGCCGCTCTTCCCGGCCGGACTCTGGGCGGTCACGGTACTGGCCCTCGCCCTCACCGTCCGGTGGACCGGCGCCGCGGCACGGTCCTGGGCCGGCGTGGTGCTGCTCTCCGGAGGTGTCCTGCTCACCGGCGCCCAGGCGTCGATCGTGCACGCCAACCTCGACCGGACCACCTGGGCGGACGCGGCCCCGGTCGGATTCGAGGTCGTCGTCGTCCTGGCCGCTTCGGCGGCCGCCGGTCTGCTCGGCCACCTCGCCGGTCGTCGCGCCACCAGCGCGGAAACCGCCCGGACCGGCGGAACGACCGATCGAACGGCCGATGGAACGGCCGGCGGACCGAACGAGGGAACGACCGGCGGCCCCCGGCTCGACGTCCCCGCCGGCGAGCGCTTCGCCTGGCTCTCCCGCACCGTCAACCCCTGGCTCCAGCTCACCGCCACCCTGTTCGGCCTGGCCGCCACCGCCGGCGTCGGCGCCGCGGCCGCCGGCCTGGCCGACGTGCTGTGGGCGGTCGCCCCCGCGCTCGCGATCACCGGCGTCGCGGTGTCCGCCTGCTCCACCGTCCAGGCCCTGGTGACGCCGAAGGGGCTGGAGGTCGCCTTCGGCCCCTTCGGCTGGCCGGTGCGCCGCTGGCACCTGGACGCCATCGAGTCGGCCCGCTCCGAACAGCGCACCCCGGCCCAGGTCGGCGGCTGGGGCTACCGCCTCAGCGGCCTCGGCACCACGGTGATGCTCCGCCGCGGCGACTGCCTGGTCGTCCACCCGCGCAAGGGCTCCGACTTCGCCGTCAGCGTCGACGATGCCGAGCGCGGCGCCGCACTCCTCAACTCCATGACGGCCCGGCCCGCCGACCGCTGACCGGGAGCCGCCCCGCACTCCCCCGCCACGCCCGCGCCCACGCCCGCGCCCAACGCCCGCGGCCGCGGCCGCCCGGAGCGCCTCGCCGTCGCGACACGCAGGCCGCCCGGGCGGCTCTGCGGCGCGCGGGCAGCCGCTGCGCCGGTAGCGTTCGGGGGACGGCCGCTGTCGATCACGCTGCTCGCCCGCCCGCCGTCGGAGCCGTCGATCACCGACCGGCCGCCGCGCTGCGCGAGCCCCGGCCGTGCACCACCGAAGGGGACGAGACGGGTTGCCCGAGCCTCAGCTGACTCCGGAGGTCTTCGACCGGGCCATCGTGGCGATCGCCCTCACCGCGGGGCCGGAACACCGCCTGGTCTACCGCAACGACGCCTTCCTGGCCCTCTTCGGCCCGCGCCCGATGGGGGTGCCGATCCGGGAGGTGTTCACCGAGCCGGGGGTGGACCGGTTCTTCGAGACCCTGGACCTGGTCCGCGCCGACGGGACGGCCCGCCAGGTCACCACGCCGCGCACCGTCGAGACCGCCGAGGACGACCCGGAGAGCCACCGGCACTTCGTCTACAGCTGCTCGCCGGTCTCCTCCCGCTTCGGGCCCGGTGTCCTGGTGAGCGCGATCGACACCACCGCCGAGGTGCACTCCGCCCAGCGCGCCGAGCGGCTGTCCACTGACCGCCTGCACGCGCTGCAGCGCTACGAGGCGCTGATGTCGGCCGTCTCCCAGCTGGTCTGGCTCACCCGCGCGGACGGCACCATGGTCGAGCTGGTCCCGGGCTGGGAGGAGCTGACCGGGTACCCGTGGCGGGACACCATGGACGAGAGCTGGTTCGAGCTCATCCACCCCCAGGACCGGGAGGGCCTGGCCCGACGCTGGCTCGACGCGGCGGGGGGCGAGCCGAGTATGTTCGAACACGGCTTCCGGGTCCGCACCGTCTCCGGCGAGTACCGCCACGTCGCCTCGCGGGCCGTGCCGATCGTGCGGGACGGGCGCCTGGTGGAGTGGATCGGCGCCACCTCCGACATCGAGGACCGCTGGCGCAACCGGCTGCGCGAGCGCCTGCTCGCCCGGGCCGTCGCGGTCACCGAGGCCCCCCGCCCGGAGGACGCCTTCGCGGCCGTCGCCGGCCTGGTGGTGCCCGACCTCACCGACGCCTGCACGGTGTTCGTGCTCTCCGGCCGGGAGTACTCCTCGCAGCCCGGGGAGATCCGCGGCACCCGGATCGCCTCCACCGCCCGGCCCGGGCTGCCCCCGCTGCCGCCACTGCGCCAGCAGAGCTTCCTGCTCGGGCCCAGGGCCCGCCGGGCGGTCGCCGAGCAGGCCCCCGCCCTGCTGACCTTCCCGGCCGGCCACGTCCCGCCCGGGCTGGTCCCCGAGGAGTCGTCGCGCTGGCTGGCCCGGGCCCGCGCCACCAGTCTCACCCTGCTGCCGATCGTCCTCGACGGCGTGACCGTCGCCCTCGCCGCGGCTGCCGGCTGCGACGACACCCCGCCACCCGGCCGCGCCGACATCGAGCTGCTCCAGGACGTCCTCCAGCGCGCCCAGCTGCCGCTGCGCCAGAGCCTGGAGCTCCAGCGCACCCGGGACGTCGCCCTCGTCCTCCAGCGGGCGCTGCTCACCGCCCCGCCCGCCGTACCGGGCGCCGAGCTCACCGCCCGCTACCAGCCGGGCAACCGCGCCGCCGAGGTCGGCGGCGACTGGTACGACGCCTTCGTGCTGCCCGACGGCTCCCTCGCCCTGACCATCGGCGACGTGGCGGGCCACGACCTCACCGCCGCCACCACCATGGGCCAGCTGCGCAGCATGCTGCGCTCCATCGCCTACAACCGCACCCACCTGCACACCCCGGCCGACGCCCTCACCGGGCTGGACGCCGCCGCCGACGGGCTCGGCGTCGCCGTCTTCGCCACCGCCGTCCACCTGCACCTCGCCCGTGCCACCGGGACGGACGGCGGTTGGCTGGCGGCCTGGTCCAACGCCGGCCACCCTCCGCCACTGCTGCTCCCGGCCGACGGCGCGCCGCGCTTCCTCGACACCGGGGAGGCCGACGTCCCGCTCTGCGTGGCCCCCACCGAGCCGCGGCACACCCACCGCACTCCCGTCGGCCCGGGCGACACCCTGCTGCTCTACACGGACGGGCTGGTCGAGGTCCCCGGCGAGAACCTGGCCACCGGCCTGGCCCGGCTGGCCGCCTCCGCCGGGCAGGCCCACGGCCTGCCGCTGCCGGACCTCTGCGACCGGCTGCTCGCCGGGGTCCCGGACGCCCGCGACGACATCGCCCTCATCGCCTTCCGCGCCGCCGCCCCGGAGCCCACCGCGCCCGAGCCCACCGACGCCTGACGCCACCCGTCCACCCCGTCCGCCCCGGCAGCCCCGCCCCGGCGCCCCGGTGCCCCGGCCGCAAGGTCCCTCCCCGGAAGCCCCGCCCCTCCCCGAAAACCCCGCCCCGAACCGCCCCGCCCGCAGGGCGGTAGATTGCCGGGACTCCCCGCCGCGCCCCCGGAGCCCCAGGAGCCCCCCCGTGCTCGACACCACCGACGCCGCCCTCGTCCGCGAACTGCAGCACGACGGCCGGGTCAGCTACCAGCGGCTGTCCGAGCTGCTCGGCATCTCCCGCGAGGCGGCCCGGGCCCGGGTGCAGCGGCTGCTCCAGCGCGGCGAGGTGCGGATCGTCGGCATCGTGCCGCCCGCCGTCGCCGGGATCACGACGGTGGCCCACGTGTCGCTGGACGTCGCCGGTGCCGGCCGTCCGGTCGCGGCGATGGCGGCCGGGCGGCGGTCGACCAGCTTCGTCTCCTGCACGGCGGGCCCGCAGAGCGTGCTCGCGGAGGTCCGGGTCGCCGACGGAGCCGCCCTGGAGCGCGAGTTCGCGGCGCTGCGGGCGATCCCGGGCGTGCGGGGGCTGGAGGTGTTCCGCTGTGCCGAGCTGGTCCGGGACGCCTACTCGCCCGAGGTCGCGGGCCTGCGGGCGGGGCCGCCGCCCGAGCTGGACGCGGCGGACCGGCGGCTGCTCGGCCTGCTCCAGCTCGACGGGCGCGCCAGCTTCGCCGCGCTCGCGGAGCGGATCGGCCTCTCCCAGCCGGCGACCCGGGCACGGGTGCTGCGGCTGCTGGAGGAGGGCGCCGTGCACGTGACCGGGCTGGTGGAGTCCCGCGCGCTGGGCGTGCGCGAGGCGGCGGGGGTGGGGCTGGGGGTGCGGGGGCCGGTCCGGCCGGTGGCGGAGGCGGCGGCCACGCTGCCCGGGGTGAACTACGTGGCCACCGGCTACGGGCGCTTCGACGTGGTCTGCGGCCTGGACGCGCCGGACCGGTCGGTGCTGCTCACGGGCCTGGAGGCGGTGCGCGCCCTGCCGGGCGTCTCCCGCTCGGAGTCGTGGGTGCACCTGGACATCGTGAAGGAGTCCTACACCTACGATCTGCCCATCGACTAGGCGATTCCGTCGTCTGAAAAGAGCCTCACCATCGAATCGCCCAGCATGGCCACCGTCGCAAGCTAATCGTTTCCAAACCACTCTTGACGCGTTCTTTTCGCACGCCTTCAATGGCCGGACACCTTCCCCCGCGAGAGATCCGGTCCCCCGATGACGTCTTCTCCTCCCCCACCGCCGCAGGTCGAGGCGCTGCCGCGCTCCCTGGGCGTGTTCGGCGGGGTCCTGCTGACCCTGTCCTGCGTCACGCCCGCGTCCTCGCTCTTCATCGTCGTGCCCCCGCTGCTCCAGTCGCAGGGCAGCGGCGCGGTGCTCAGCCTGCTGGTGGCCGCCGTGCTCTCGCTCGGGGTGGGCCTCTGCTACGCCGAGCTCGGCACGCTGGTGCCCAGCGCCGGCGGCGAGTACTCGATCGTGGGCCAGGTGCTGGGCCGGCTGGCCGGCTGGCTGGTGTTCGTGATCTCGATCGTCTCGCTGCTGGTGATCCCGCCGATCATCGCGCTGGGCACCGCCGGCTACCTGGGCTCGGTGCTGTCGCTGGACCCGGCGGTCGCCGGCGGCGCGGTGATGGCCCTCGCCGTCGCGGTCGGCGTCCTCGACATCAAGTCGAACGCCCTGATCACCGGCGTCTTCCTGGGCCTGGAGGTCCTCGCCGCCGGCGTCGTCACCGTCCTCGGCCTGACCCACGTCCACCAGCCGGCCTCGACCCTGGTGCACGCGGTCGTCCCGGACGGGCAGGGCGGCACCAGCCCGTTCACCGCGGGGCTGCTGATCTCGGGCCTGGCCGTCGCGATCTTCACCTACAACGGCTTCGGGACGGCCGTCTACCTGTCCGAGGACCTGCGCGACCCGCGCCGCTCGGTCGCCCGGACGGTGCTCTGGTCCCTGCTGGCCGGGGTCCTCGTCATCACCCTCCCGGTGATCGCGATCTGCCTGGGTGTCAGCTCCCCGGACCAGCTCGCCGCGGGGGACCTGGTCGCCATCGTCGACGACTGGGCCGGCAGCGCCGTCGGCACCTTCGTCAGCCTCTGCATCGCCGCCGCCATCCTCAACGCCGTCATCGTGATGGTGATCCAGAACGGCCGGGTGCTGTACGCGTCGGCCCGAGACCGGACGTGGCCCGGCCCGGTGAACCGCGCCCTGGGCACCCTGCACCCCCGCTGGGGCTCCCCCTGGGTGGCCACCCTGGCGATCGGCCTGCCCGGCGCCGTCCTCGCGCTGACCGTGCCGATCGACGCGCTGCTGGGCTTCACCGGCGTGGTCGTCGCGGTGATCTACCTGCTGCTCGGCGTCGCCGCCCTGGCCGCCCGGCGGGGCCGCCACCGCGCCACCGACGCCTGGCGGATGCCGCTCTGGCCCGTCGCGCCGGTGATCACCACCGTGGTCCTCGGCTACACGCTCACCCAGCAGGCCGGGCGCGACCTGCTGATCACCCTCGCCGTCCTGGTCGTCGGCGTCCTCTACTGGTTCCTCTACCTGCGCCCGCGCAGCGCCACCCACTGGGTGCTCAGCCTCCCCGCCGACCAGGCCGGCCCCGCGGACGCCTCCTCCGCGACCGCCGCCTCCTCCGCCTACGCCGCCACTTCGGAGACCTCGTGAACCACCCCGCCGAACTGATCGTCCACAACGCCCACGTCCACACCGTCGACGACCGGCGCCCCCGCGCCGAGGCGGTCGCCGTGCGCGACGGGCGGATCGTCTGGGTCGGCGACGGCGACGGCTGGCGCGAACTGGCCGGCCCCGCCACCGAGGTGGTGGACGCCCGCGGCCGGCTGCTGGTGCCCGGCATCGTGGACAGCCACAACCACGTCCGGCTCGGCTCCGACTCCGCCTGCGTCCAGCTCGCCGGCGCCGGCGACCTGCCCGAGATCGGCCGCCGGATCGCCGACTGGCTGCGCCGCAACCCGGGGGCGGACTGGATCGAGGCCGAGGCGTTCGACTACACCGCGATCCCCGGCGGCCGGATGCCCACCGCCGCCGACCTGGACCCGTACACCGGCGGCCGGCCCGCCTTCGTGCTCAGCTACGACGTGCACACCGCCTGGCTGAACACCGCGGCCCTGCGGCGCCTCGGCATCACCGCGGACACCCGCGAGCTCGCCTTCGGCACGGTGCAGAAGGACCCGGGCACCGGCGAGCCGACCGGCTTCCTCACCGACTTCGCGGTCCGCGGCCTCTCCCGCGACGGCCACCGCGCGCTGCGCGCCGCCGGCGTCCCGTGGGCCCACCCCGACCGCCAGTACGGCCGGCTCGCCGCCAGCCTCGACCTGGCCGCCCGCTACGGCATCACCACCGTCGTCGAGCCGCAGAACTCCCTCGACGACCTGGCCCTGTACGAGCGGGCGATCGCCGAGGGCCGGCTCCGGTCCCGCCTGGTCGCCGCGCTGTTCCACCCCCGGGGCACCACCGACGCGGAGCTCGCCGAGTTCGCGGCGGCGGCGCGCCGGCACGACGGCGAGCGGTTCCGGGTCGGCCCGCTGAAGCTGTACATCGACGACGTCGTGGAGCCGCACACGGCCGCGCTGCTGGAGCCCTACGCGGGCCACCACAGCCACCGGGGCGAGACCTTCTACCCGGCCGAGGAGTTCGCCGAGGTGCTGGCCCGCCTCGACGCGGCCGGCTTCCAGGCCTTCGTGCACGCCACCGGCGACCGCGGAATCCGCACCGTGCTGGACGCGGTCGAGCACGCCCGCCGGGTCAACGGCCCCCGCGACGCCCGCCACCAGGTGGTCCACGTCGAGTGCCTCGACCCGGCCGACGTGCCGCGCTTCGCCGAGCTGGGCGTGGTCGCCTGCATGCAGCCCCGGCACTGCTCCCCGGACATCGCCGGCCCGGGCAAGGACTGGGCCGAGGCGGTCGGCGAGCACCGCTGGTCCAAGGCCTGGCCGATGCGCAGCCTCCAGGACGCCGGCACGGTGCTGGCCTTCTCCAGCGACTGGAACGTCGCCGAGATGGACCCGCTGGTCGGCCTCTACACCGCCGTGACCCGCCAGGGCCTGGCCGGCGGCGAGGCGTGGATGCCCGACGAGACCGTCACGCTGGCCGCCGCCCTGCGGGGCTACACCCTCGGCAGCGCGCACGCGAACTTCCTGGAGGACCGCCTGGGATCGATCACCCCCGGCAAGCTGGGCGACCTCGTCCTCTTCTCGGACGACCTCTTCGCACTGGAGCCGAAGGCCCTCCTTGACGCCCGGGCCGACCTCACCGTGGTCGGCGGCGAGGTGGTCCACCGGGCCGGCTGAGCCCGGAGGGGCGCATACTGGCAGCAATGACGAACCAGCCCGTGCCCAGGCGCCATCTGCCCACCAGCCCCTTCCGCGCGAAGGTGCCACCACCGCCCAAGCACTTCGCCCTCGACGACCGCGTCTCCCACGACGAGTACGGCCTCGGCCGTGTCGTCGCCGTCGAGGACGGAGCCACCGCGATCCTCGTCGACTTCGGCTCGCAGGAGAAGAGGATCACTGCACCCTTCGCCAAGCTCTACCTGCTGTAACGTCCCCCATCCGCTCCGACGCCACCGGCCCCGCCGGTAGCCCGGTACCCCGCAGGCCCGCCCGGCCCCAGCAGCCCGGCGGGCCTGCGCACGTCCGGCCCCGGCCCGCTACTCGACCGTGACGCTCTTGGCCAGGTTGCGCGGCTTGTCGACGTCGCGCTTGAGCGCCACGGCGGCGTGGTAGGCGAGCAGCTGGAGCGGGATGTTGAGGAGCAGCGGGTCGAGCTCGGGCTCGCTCTTCGGGACCAGGATGCAGTGGTCCGCGAGCTTGGCCTCGGGCCGGCGGTGGGCCACGGCCACCACCCGGCCGGAGCGGGCCTTGATCTCGCCGAGGGTGGTGAGGTTCTTGTCCAGCAGCTCGTCGTCGGGCACCAGGGCGACGGTCGGCAGCTCGGGGCTGATCAGCGCGAGCGGGCCGTGCTTGAGCTCGCTGGCGGGGTAGGCCTCGGCGTGGACGTAGGAGATCTCCTTGAGCTTCTGCGCGCCCTCGCGGGCCACCGGGAAGCCGCGGACCC
This sequence comes from Kitasatospora sp. NPDC056181, assembly GCF_042266225.1. Classification (NCBI taxonomy): domain Bacteria; kingdom Bacillati; phylum Actinomycetota; class Actinomycetes; order Kitasatosporales; family Streptomycetaceae; genus Kitasatospora; species Kitasatospora sp. NPDC056181. The sequence continues at coordinate 30,429 of NZ_JBHJUK010000035.1, read as the reverse complement.
GGCCGATGAACATCATGCCCTCGGACTCGGCGTACTCGGCGGCCAGCTCGGCGATGGCGTCGCTCTGGGCGAGGATCTCCCGGATCTGGCCGGGCAGCGCCTTGAGGCCGGCCACGATGCGGCGGCCGTCGGCGGGCGAGAGGTCGTGGATGCGGCCGAAGTGCAGGGCGAGCAGCGCGAAGGCGACGACCGTGGAAGTGAACGCCTTGGTGGAGGCGACCGAGATCTCGGGCCCGGCGTGCAGGTAGATGCCGCCGTCGCACTCCCGGGCGATGGCGCTGCCGACGGTGTTGACGACGCCGAGCACCCGCCCGCCCTTGCGCTTGATCTCCTGGACGGCCGCCAGGGTGTCGTAGGTCTCGCCGGACTGGCTGACCGCGACGTAGAGGGTGTCCGCCTCGATCACCGGGTTGCGGTAGCGGAACTCGGAGGCGGGCTCGCTGTGCGCGGGGATCCGGGCCAGCTCCTCGATCAACTGGGCGCCCATCTCGCCGGCGTAGTACGCGGAGCCGCAGCCGAGGATCTTGACCCGGCGGATCTCGCGCAGCTCGCGGGCGTCCAGGTTGAGGCCGCCGAGGTGGGCGGTGTTGAACCGCTCGTCGAGCCGGCCGCTGAGGGTGCGCTCGACCGAGCCGGGCTGCTCGTGGATCTCCTTGAGCAGGAAGTGCTCGTAGCCGCCGGTGTCGTAGGAGTCGATCTCCCAGTCCACGGTGGACGGCTGGCGGTGGGTGGTGCGGGCGTCCTCGGTGAAGGTGCGGAACCCGTCGGCGCGGACGGTGGCCAGCTCGCCGTCCTCCAGGTGGACGACCTGGCGGGTGTAGCGGACGAGCGCCGAGACGTCGGAGGCGGCGAACATCTCCTTCTCGCCGATGCCGAGCACGATCGGGCTGCCGTTGCGGGCGACGACGATCCGGTCGGGCTGCTCGGCGTCGAGCACGGCGATGCCGTAGGTGCCAACCACCTTGCCGAGCGCGGCGCGGACGGCCTCCTCCAGTTCGACGCCCTCCGCGGCGTGCGCGGCGATCAGGTGGGCGAGCACCTCGGTGTCGGTCTCGGAGCGGAAGACGGCGCCCTCGGCGGTGAGGCGGGCGCGCAGCTCGTCGGCGTTCTCGATGATGCCGTTGTGGACGACGGCGATCCGCTCGGCGTTGTCCAGGTGCGGGTGGGCGTTGGCGTCGCTCGGCACGCCGTGGGTGGCCCAGCGGGTGTGGCCGATGCCGGTGGTGCCCTTGAACCGGGCGGGCACGGCGGCGGCGAGGTCGGCGACCCGGCCCTTGACCTTGCGGACCTTCAGCCCGCCGGTGCGGCCGCTGACGGCCACGCCGGCCGAGTCGTAGCCGCGGTACTCCAGCCGGGCCAGGCCCTCCAGCAGGAAGGGGGTCGCGTCCTTGGGGCCGATGTAGGCCACGATTCCGCACATCTGGGTGACTCCTTCGAATGACAGAGGGGGCGGCTTCGCCGAGCAGGGGTCGGTGCTCAGCCGTAGACGATCCGGCGCAGTTGCCGGGCCGAGAGCCCGGGGGCCGCGACCCGGCGGGCGGGAAGCTCCTCGGCGAGCCGGGCGAAGATCCGCTCGTTGGTCAGGCCGCGCGCCTGGAGCTCGCCGTGGCGGCGGCGGACGTACTCCTCGGTCGTCTCGGAGAAGTACGCCAGGACCTCCGCGACCACCCGCGCCGCCTCCCGGGGCCCGAGCGGGCTGGTCCGGGTGAGGTGGGCGAGCAGCTCCTCGTGAGGGTGGTGCGAGGAGTGGGGGTGCGGGACGCCGGGTGAGCTGGACACGAGTGAGGAGCCTAGGCCGGAAGAACCGGGAAGATCAAAGATCCTGCCCGAATTCGGGCAGATCCCGAGGCTTTCGGCCCAAGGATCGCCGCCGGACGCCCGACCCGCCCGCCCCGGCGGGCGCGGAGTACGTTCATCGCCTTGTCGACACACCCTTGAAGCGGCACCGGATCGCCACGTAGCGTGATTCTCCGCACACGCATCGGAGATGCGTGTCGGAAGACCGGAGGCTTGCTGATGTGCGGGATCACCGGATGGGTCGCCTTCGACCGCGACCTCACCACCGAACGCCCTGTGCTCGACGCGATGACGGCCACCCAGCTCTGCCGCGGCCCTGACGCCGGCGGGGTCCACCTGGAGCGGCACGCCGCGCTCGGCCACCGCCGCCTGGCCGTGATCGACATCGCGGGCGGCACCCAGCCCATGACGGTGGAGCACGACGGCCGGGTGCTGGCCGCCCTCACCTACAGCGGGGAGGTGTACAACCACCGCGAGCTGCGCGCCGAACTGGCCGCGGCCGGCCACCGCTTCCGCACCCGCAGCGACACCGAGGTGGTGCTGCACGCCTACCTGGAGTGGGGCGAGGGCCTCGCCGAGCGGCTGAACGGGATGTTCGCCTTCGCCGTCTGGGACGCCCGCAGCGAGGAGCTGCTGCTGGTCCGGGACCGGATGGGCGTCAAGCCGCTGCACTACCACCGCAGCCGGCACGGCGTGGTCTTCGGCTCCGAGGCGAAGGCCGTGCTCGCCCACCCCGACGTCCGGCCGGTGGTCGACCTCGACGGGCTGCGCGAGCTGTTCGCCGTCACCAAGACCCCGGGGCGCTCGATCTACCGGGGCGTCGTCGAGGTGCCGCCCGGCCACGTGGTCCGGGTCCGCCGCGAGGGCGTCTCGATCCGCCGCTACTGGGCGCTGGAGGCCCGCGAGCACACCCACGACCTGGAGGCCACCGTGGCCACCGTCCGGGCCCTGCTCGACGACATCGTCCACCGCCAGCTGGAGTCGGACGTACCGCTCTGCTCGCTGCTCTCCGGCGGCCTCGACTCCAGCGCCGTCACCGCGCTCGCCGCCAGGCAGCTGCGCGCCGCCGGGGCCGGCCCCATCCGCTCCTTCGCGGTCGACTTCACCGGCCAGAGCGAGCACTTCCAGGCCGACGAGGTCCGCTCCACCCCGGACGGCCCGTACGCCCGGCTGCTGGCCGCGCACGTCGGCGCCGACCACAGCGTCGTCGAGCTGGACAGCGCCGCGCTCAGCGACCCGGCGCAGCGCGCCACCGTGCTGCGCGCCCGGGACGCGCCGGGCGGCTTCGGCGACATGGACATCTCGCTGCTGCTGCTCTTCCGCGGCGTGCGGCGGCACTCGACGGTGGCGCTGTCGGGCGAATCCGCGGACGAGCTGTTCGGCGGCTACCGCTGGTTCCACGACCCGCAGCTGGTCGCCGCCGACGACTTCCCCTGGGCGGGTGCGGTGGCCCAGCTGGGCGGCACGGGCACCGGGCCGCGCGAGCAGCTGCTGGACCGGGGCCTGGTCGGCAAGCTCGACGTGCACGAGTACCGGCGGGCCCGCTACCGCGAGGCGCTGGCCGAGGTCCCGCACCTGCCGGACGCCGACCCGGTGGAGCGGCGGATGCGGGAGATCTCGTACCTCAACCTCACCCGCTTCGTCGGCATCCTGCTGGACCGCAAGGACCGGATGAGCATGGCCAACGGCCTCGAGGTCCGGGTGCCGTTCTGCGACCACCGGCTGGTCCAGTACGTCTTCAACACCCCGTGGGCGATGAAGAGCTTCGACGGCCGGGAGAAGAGCCTGCTGCGCGCCGCCGTCCGGGACGTCCTCCCGGCGGCGGTCGCGGACCGGCTGAAGAGCCCGTACCCCGTCGTCCAGGACCCGCGCTACCCGGCGCTGCTGCGGGCCGAGCTGGCCGAGCTGGCCGCCGACCCGGGCGCCCCCGTCCTGCCGCTGCTGGACCGCCGGGCGCTCGTCGACGCGCTCGCCCCGGACACCGACCCGCAGTCCGTGCGCCTCGGGGTCGACCTGGCGCTGGACCTCAACACCTGGCTGACCGAGTACCGGGTCTCGCTGGAGCTCTGAGCGGCCGTCACCCCGGACGGCGCGGCGCGGGCCCCCGGACGGCGCGGCGCCGTCCGGGTGGCGACCCCCGGCCATCCCGCTTCGTTGGGCGGGCACGGCGTGCGGTAGCGTCGCCGACACCTCCCGAATGGCGGCCGATAACGCGGATTCGCAGCCGCGTGCCGTCAGGATGGGGAGCGAACCGTCCGTCTCGATCCGCCGGGGGATCTCCGTCATGCAACCGCGAGCTTTCGCGATTCTCACCGCTCTGCTGCTGGGGGTCCTGGGCCTCGGATCGGTGGCCGTCACCGACTGGACGCCCGCCACCGGCACCCAGGCGGCCGCGTCGGCCGCCCCCGGTGCGGCGGGCTCGGGCGCACCGGGGGCCGGCGCCGTCCAGGCCTCCGGGGCGGCGGCCACCCCGACCGGTGACCCTGCGGTCTGGACGCGTTCGACGCTGCGGAACAAGATGATGGCCGAGATGGAGGCCACCGACCCCGGCGTCGCGCTGGCCGACCTCGACAAGATCACCAAGGAGAAGCCGTACACCGTCCGGTTCTGCCACCCGATCGCGCACGAGCTCGGGCACCAGGCGGTCAAGCGGTACAACGCCGACTTCCAGAAGGTCATCTCCTTCCCGCACGAGACGTGTGCGGCCGGCTACCTGCACGGCGCGGTCGAGGAGATGCTGAACGCCTCCACCCAGCCCGAGGTGGACCTGCTGAAGCTCTGCGCGCCCAAGAACAGCGGCCCCTGCATCCACGGCGTCGGCCACGGCACGATGTTCGTCGCCAAGCAGGACGTGGCCAAGGCCCGCGACCTGTGCAACAAGTTCACCACCGACCAGAACCGGATCCGCTGCTCCGAGGGCCTGTTCATGCAGCTCTTCGGGCCGGACGAGGAGGACGAGACGGCGAAGGCCAACCTGCCCGCCGACAAGCTCGCCCAGGACCCGCTCTACCCGTGCAAGGACCAGCCGGCGCTGTTCCAGTCCGCCTGCTACTTCTACGCGCCGACCTTCTACCTCTCCTCGCACGACTACCCGAACCACCCCGAGGTGTACGGCGACGCGCTCAAGTGGTGCCTGGCCGGCAAGGCCTCCGGCGGCGCGGTGGACTGCAGCCGGGGCGTCGGCTCGCGGACCATGAAGTACAACCTGGACCGCGAGGACTGGGCTGCCCAGCAGTGCGCCACCGCCGCCGACGGCTGGCAGCGCAAGGCCTGCGCCGAGGGCCTGGTCAGCTACTACACGGTGAACTACACGGACGCCGGTGCGGCCGGACGGCTCTGCGCCAAGATCACCAACAAGGAGATGCAGGGCTACTGCCGCTCGGCGAGCGGGCTCTCCGCCTCGCTCGACTGACCGCCCCCGCCCCGGCCCCCGGGCCACGTCCCGCCCACCGGGCCCGCGCCGCACGGCGCGGGCCCGGTTCCGTAGGATCGGGCCGACCCGGGTGCGCCGAGGACGCCGCGCCACCAGGCCCTGCACCACCTGGAGCCGCCGTGACCTCCGAGGACTTCCGCGCCGCCGCGCACACCGCCGCCGACCTGGTCAGCGACTACCTCGCCGAACTGCCCGCCCGCCCGGTCTGGCGGCCGATGGACGACGAGGCCCGCCGGGCCCTGCTGGACGCGCCGCTGCCGGCCGCCGGCCGCCCGCTGACCGAGCTGCTCGGCGCGATCGGCCGGGACGTCCTGCCGCACCCGATGGGCAACGGCAACCCGCGCTTCTTCGGCTGGGTGAACTCCGCACCCGCGCCGGCCGGTGTCCTCGCCACGCTGGCCGCCTCCGCGATGAACCCCAGCTCGGCCGGCGGCGACCACGCCGACGTCCACCTGGAACGGGCGGTGGTCCGCTGGATCGCCGAGCTGGTCGGCTTCCCGCACCCGGCCGGCGGCGGGCTGCTCACCTCGGGCACCTCGATGGCGACCATCGTCTGCCTGGCCGCCGCCCGCAACCGGGCCGCCCGCGAGGCCGGGTGGGACGTCCGCGAGGACGGCCTCGCCGGGATGCCGCCGCTGGTCGGCTACGTCACCGGCGAGACGCACTCCTGCGTCCGCAAGGCGGCCGAGCTGCTGGGACTGGGCAGCAGGCACCTGCGCACCGTCGCCACCGGCCCGGACGGCCTGCTCGACGTCGACGACCTGCGGGCCGCCATCGGGCGCGACCGGGCTGCCGGACTGCTGCCGTTCCTGGTGGTCGCCTCGGCCGGCACCGTCGGCACCGGCGCGGTGGACGCCTTCCACCCGGTCGCCGACCTCTGCGCCGAGCAGCGGCTCTGGCTGCACGTGGACGGCGCGTACGGGGCCTTCGGCGTGCTGGACCCGGCGATCGCGCACCGCTACGCCGGAATGGAGCGGGCCGACTCGCTCGCCCTCGACCCGCACAAGTGGCTCGGCGTGCCGGTGGACTGCGGCTGCGCACTGGTCCGCGACACCGGGGAGCTGCGCGGGACCTTCAGCCTCGTCCCCTCCTACCTGCGCGACGAGGCGGCCGGCGCGCTCGGCTGGTTCTCCGAGTACGGCACCGAGCAGACCCGCCCGTTCCGCGCCCTCAAGGTGTGGGCCACCATCGCCCACCGCGGCCGCGACGGTCTCTCCCGGGACATCGCCCGGTGCACCGCCCTGGCCCGCAGGCTCGGCGAACTCATCGAGAAGGACGATGAGTTGGAGCTCCTCGCCGAGGTGCAGACATCGATCGTGGCGTTCCGTCACCGCGCCGCCGGGCTGGACGAGACCGCCCTCGACGCCGTCAACCGGGAGCTGCCGGTGGCGGTGCAGCGGCGCGGCCGGGTCTTCGTCACCGGGGCCCGGCTGGACGGCCGCGAGATGCTGCGCGCCTGCCTGCTCAACGCCGCCACCACCGAGGCCGACCTCGAACTGCTGCTGGCCGAGGTGAAGGCCGCCGCCCGCGAGCTGCCTTAACCGGGGCCCGGAGACATTAACCGACAGGTCACGGAGGATTCGTGATCGCGAAACACCGGAGCGGCAGATTTGACGGCATGGAGCACACGGAGCAGCTGACGACGACCGAACCGACCGCCTCCTCGACGCCGACCCCCTCCCGTGCCCAGCGGCGCGGCGCCCGCACCCACCGCTGGCGCCGCGACACCGTGGAGCTCGCCGCGGTCTTCCTCTCGGTGACCGCGGCCGACCTGGTGGCCAAGGTCGTGGTGCACGGTCCGGACGGCCCGGTGGTGCTGGCCACCTCCGCGGTCGCCCTGGTGGCCACGGCGCTCTTCCACACCTGGTGGTCACACCGCCACCAGCTGCACGGGCCGCCGGCCCCGGACGCGCCCGCACCCCCGGCCGCGCCGGGGGCGCGGGGGGTGTCGGGAGAGCCGGGAGTGTCGGAGGAGCCGCTGAAGGGGCCGCTGCACGACTTCGAGCAGACCACGCTCTGGCGGGTGCGCACCACGGTGCAGGACTCCCCCGGCAGCCTGGCCCGGGTCTGCACGGCCTTCGCGCAGCGGCAGGTCAACATCGTCTCGATGCAGTCGCACCCGCTGCCCACCGGCACCGTGGACGAGTTCTTCGTCCGCGCGCCGCAGTCGCTGACCCGGGCGGACCTGGCCGCACTGGTGGCCGCCGCCGGCGGGCACGACATCTGGAGCGCCCCGGCCGACGCGCACGACCTGGTCGACGTGCCCACCCACGTGCTGGCGCTGGCGACCCGCACCGCGCTGGACGCCGCCGAGCTGCCGATCGCGCTGCGCCAGCTCTTCGGGCAGTGCACCATCCGGCAGTACCCGGGTGCGGCCGGGCGCGACGGCGCCGGTGTGGACGGCCACGTGATGCGCCTGCCGGTGCCGTCCGGCGACCTGATCGAGCTCAGCCGCCCGCAGCTGCCGTTCACCCCGACCGAGTTCGCCCGGGCGCAGGCCCTGGTCGAGCTGGACACCCTGCTCGGCCCGCGGGTCCCGGACGTCCGGGCCCGGCTGGCCCAGCCCGCCGGGGCCGACCTGACCGTGCGGCGCGCGGACGCCGGCGACAAGGAGGCGGCGCTGGCCATGCACCACCGCTGCTCCTCCGACACCCTGCGCAAGCGCTACCACGGCCCGGTCCGGGACGCCGACCGCTACCTGGACCACCTGCTGGACGCCCGGCACGGCCAGGCCCTCGCGGTGGAGGCGGCGGACGGGCGGATCGTCGCCCTCGGGCACCTGATGTGGGACGGGGACGGCGCCGAGGTCGCGGTGCTGGTCGAGGACGCCTGGCAGCGGCGCGGGCTGGGCCTGGACCTCATGCGGCGGATGGCGGCGCTGGCCCTGGAGGCGGGCGTGGAGACGGTGTACGCCGTCACGCAGTCCTCCAACACCGGGCTGATCGCCACCATGCGCAAGCTGGCCGCCCCGCTGGACTACCAGGTGGAGGAGGGCACCCTGGTGATCACGGCGCACCTGGCCGAGGCGACCGAGGAGCTGCCCGTGCCCTGGCCGACCCGGCCGGGCCGGTAGTCGTTTCTTCACCACATCCTCACGGGACACCCCGGGGCCGGACGGCGACCGCGCCGTCCGGCCCCGCCGCGCCCCGGCCCGCGGGGACCGCAGGACCCCCGGAACGGCGTCCCCAGCGGCGAAAGGCCCGTCCGTACACCGTCTTTGCTGACGCCGCGTCAGGGGCCCGCCGACGGCCCCGGCAGGGCCTCCGGAGCAGGCGGCACGGGGTCCGGATCGCCGAGCCGGGTGGCGGAGTCGGTAGGCTGGCCCCGTCCCCGCCGCCCAACGGCTCGTTATCCGGCCCCGGGCGGTGCCGCAGCAAGGAGGAACCACTGAGCATGGCAGGCACCGAATCGGAGCCCACAGGCGCACGCGACGCCTCGCTGCCGGCCCGCGCCAAGATCGCGGTCACGGCCGGCAAGGTGGCCGCCGCCGTGTCCCGTAAGGCCGGCCGCGGAAGCGGCTCGGTGATCGGCGGCAAGGTCGCCCTCAAGCTCGACCCCGACCTGCTCGCCACGCTCGCCGACCACCTGGACGTCGTGCTGGTCAGCGCCACCAACGGCAAGACCACGACCACCCGGCTGATCGCCGAGGCGCTGCGCGCCGCCGGCCCGGTGGTCTCCAACGCCCTGGGCGCCAACATGCCGGCCGGCATCACCTCCGCCCTGGCCGGTGGCTCGGAGGCCCGCTTCGGCGTCATCGAGGTGGACGAGAAGTACCTGGCCGGGGTCGCCCGCGACACCCGCCCGAAGGCGATCGCCCTGCTCAACCTCTCCCGCGACCAGCTCGACCGCGCCGCCGAGACCCGGATGATGGCCGAGAAGTGGCGCGAGGGCCTCCAGGACACCGAGGCCGTGGTCATCGCCAACGCCGACGACCCGCTGGTGACCTGGGCCGCCTCCTCCTGCAAGAAGGTGGTCTGGGTGGCCGCCGGCCAGGCCTGGAAGGAGGACGCCTGGTCCTGCCCCGCGTGCGGCGGCGTGATGCAGCGCCCCGGCGAGGACTGGTTCTGCCAGGAGTGCGGCTTCCGCCGTCCCAACCCGCACTGGGCGCTCCAGGGCACCCACGTGATCGACCCGCAGCGCGGCGCCTGGCCGATCTCGCTCCAGCTGCCCGGCCGGGCCAACCTGGCCAACGCCACCAGCTCCGCCGCCGTCGCCGCCGTCTTCGGCGTCGCCCCGCAGGTCGCGCTGGAGCGGATGCAGTCGGTCACGGCCGTGGCCGGCCGCTACGACGTGGTGCAGTACCAGGGCCGCGACATAAGGCTGCTGCTCGCCAAGAACCCGGCCGGCTGGCTGGAGACCTTCTCGCTGATCGACGGCCCGCCCGCGCCGGTCATCCTCTCCGTCAACGCGCTCGACGCCGACGGCACCGACACCTCCTGGCTCTGGGACGTCGACTACGAGCGCCTCGCCGGGCACCCCGTCTTCGTGATGGGCCAGCGCAAGCTGGACCTGGCCGTCCGTCTGGAGGTCGCCGGGCTGCAGTTCCACGTGGTGGAGTCGCTGGAGCAGGCCGTCCGGATGGCCCCGCCCGGCCGGATCGAGGCGATCGCCAACTACACCGCCTTCCAGCAGCTGCGGAAGGTCGTGGCCGGCTGATGCCCGGCCCAGCAGCCCACTTCACGATGGAAGGCCTTCGAGGATGAGTGAGAGCAGCCTGCGCGTGGTCTGGGTCTACCCGGACCTGCTCAGCACCTACGGCGACCGGGGCAACGCCCTGGTCGTGGAGCGCCGGGCCCGCCAGCGCCACCTCAACGTGACCCGGATCGACGTCCGCTCCGACCAGGCGGTGCCCACCAGCGGGGACATCTACCTGATCGGCGGCGGCGAGGACCGCCCGCAGCGACTGGCCGCCGAGCGGCTGCGCAACGACAGCGGCCTGGTGCGGGCCGCCGAGAACGGCGCGATCATCTTCGCCGTCTGCGCCGGCTACCAGATCCTCGGTCACGAGTTCGTCAACGACCTCGGCGAGCGCGAGCCGGGCCTCGGCCTGCTCGACGTCTGGACCGCCCGCGGCGAGGGCGCCCGGTGCGTCGGCGACGTGCTGGCCGACGTCGACCCGCGGCTCGGCCTGCCGCAGCTGACCGGGTTCGAGAACCACCAGGGCGTGACCCACCTCGGCCAGGGCGTCCAGCCGCTGGCCACCGTCACCGCGGGCCGGGGCAACGGCACCGGGGACGGCACCGAGGGCGCCTGGCGGGACACCGTCTTCGGCACCTACCTGCACGGGCCGGTGATGGCCCGCAACCCCGCCGTGGCGGACATGCTCATCAAGCTGGCACTGGACGTCAACGCCCTGCCGCCGGCCGACACCACCTGGTACGACGCGCTGCGCACCGAGCGCATCGCGGCCACTTCGCGCCCCGCGTAACACACGCCGTCGTGCGCCGGTCCGCCCCGACCGGGTGCCCGCGATGCGGTCACCCGGTCCACGGACGGGCCCGGACGTACGACAATGGGGTTGCCGGCTGCACACCCTCCTCGGCAGCAGGCTGCACTTCCGCGCGGGGGCGCCGACGGCGCCGCTCCCGCGTCGGCTCCTGCCCGGCCGGACGCAGGGGCCGTATGCTCGACTTCGCGGCCGGTTTCGGATGTTCTGTCCGGATCGGCCGGTCCTTCACCCCACGGTCATCTCCCCGCCATCACGGCGTGGAACGGGGCCGCTACGGTGACGGTTCGTCGTCCCAGCCTGTAGTCCGGCCGTTCCTCGGTTCTGCTCGGGAGTTGCAAAGCAATGCGTATTGGAGTGCTGACCAGCGGCGGTGACTGCCCCGGCCTGAACGCGGTGATCCGCTCCGTGGTCCACCGGGGGGTGGTCGACCACGGTGACGAGATCATCGGGTTCGAGGACGGCTGGCGCGGTTTCCTGGAGGGCGTGCACCGCCCCCTCACCCTGGACTCGGTGAGCGGCATCCTGGCCCAGGGTGGCACCATTCTCGGCTCCTCCCGGGTGCAGCCGAGCCACCTGCGCGACGGCGTCGAACGCGCCAAGCGGTACTGCGCGGACCTCGGCCTGGACGCCGTCATCCCGATCGGCGGCGAGGGCACCCTCAAGGCCGCCAAGCTGATGAGCGACGCCGGCCTGCCGATCGTCGGCGTGCCGAAGACGATCGACAACGACATCGCGTGCACCGACGTCACCTTCGGCTTCGACACCGCCGTCTCGGTCGCCACCGAGGCCCTGGACCGGCTGAAGACCACCGCCGAGTCGCACCAGCGCGTCATGGTCGTCGAGGTCATGGGCCGCCACACGGGCTGGATCGCGCTCAACGCGGGCATGGCCGCCGGCGCCCACGCGATCGTCGTCCCGGAGCGCCCCTTCCACATCGACAAGCTGACCGCCGTCGTCCGCGAGCGCTTCGACCGGCAGAAGAAGTTCGCGATCGTGGTCTGCGCCGAGGGTGCCAAGCCCGAGGCCGGCACCATGCACTGGGAAGAGGGCAGCAAGGACATCTACGGTCACGAGCGGTTCACCGGCATCGCCACCCAGCTCTCCCGCGAGCTGGAGCACCGCCTCGGCAAGGAGGCCCGCCCGGTGATCCTCGGCCACACCCAGCGCGGCGGCACCCCGACCGCGTACGACCGGGTGCTGGCCACCCGGTTCGGCTGGCACGCCGTGGAGGCCGTCCACAAGGGCGCCTTCGGCCACATCACCGCGCTGCAGGGCACCAACATCAACCTGGTGCCGCTGGGCGAGGCCGTCGCCGAGCTGAAGACCGTGCCGCAGGATCGCTACCTGGAGGCGGAGACGGTCCTCTGACCCTCCCCCACCCCCACCGGCCCCGGGCAACCGCCCGGGGCCGGTGTCGTTCCCGCACGCCGCGCGCGGCCGCGGGCTAGCGTGGCCGGTGGAGCAGACCACCACGGGAAGGATGCAGCCGATGGAGATCCTCGCGTACGGCGTTCAGGCCGACGAGCGGCCCCTGCTGGAGCAGGCGTTCACGGGCCGGCACGAACTGCGCTGCCTGAGCGTCTTCCTCAACCGGGACACCGCCCCGCTGGCCGCCGGCTACCCGGGCGTCAGCAGCAGCGTCAACGACGTCCTGGACGCCGGCACCCTCACCCTCCTCGCGGCCGGCGGCACCAAGCTGATCGCCCAGCGCTCGACCGGATTCAACAACATCGACCTGGAGGCCGCCGCCGAACTCGGCCTCACGGTGGCCCGGGTCTCGTACTACAGCCCCTACGCGGTCGCCGAGCACGCGTGGGCGCTGGCCCTGGCCGTCAACCGCCGGCTCACCCGGGCCGCCCTGCGCTGCCGGGAGTTCGACTTCCGCCTCGACGGCCTGCTCGGCCGCGACGTCCACGGCATGACGGTCGGCGTGATCGGCACCGGCAAGATCGGCGAGTGCTTCGCCCGGATCGCCCACGGCTTCAGCACCGAGCTGCTCGGCTGGGACATCGCCGAGAACCCCGCCTGCCGCGAACTCGGCATGACCTACACCGAGTTGCCCGACCTCCTCGCCCGTGCCGACCTGATCAGCCTGCACGTCCCCCTGCTGCCCGCCACCCACCACCTGATCGACGCCGCCGCGCTGGCCCGGATGAAGGACGACGCGATCCTGGTCAACTCCAGCCGGGGCGGCCTCGTCGACACCGCCGCCCTGGTCGAGACCCTGCGCGCCGGACGGCTCTCCGGCGTCGGCCTCGACGTCTACGAGGAGGAGACCGGCGTCTTCTTCTACGACCGCTCCGTCGAGGGCATCAGCGACGACACCCTCGCCCGCCTGGTCACCTTCCCCCACGTCCTGGTCACCTCGCACCAGGCCTACTTCACCCGCACCGCCGTCGGCCAGATCATCGACGCCACCGCCCGCAACATCGAGGACTTCAGCGCCGGACGCACCAACGAGAACACCCTGGTACCGAGGACCTGACCCGAGCCGACCCCGCAACGGGCCGGACCCTCCCGGCGTGCACGGGCCGTGCGGCCCGCGGGCCGCAGCGGGCGAAGGGCGTCCGCCGGGAGCCGGGTCAGCAGATCGGCGTGGCGTTCCAGTGCTGGCGGAAGCGGCGCCGGGCCCGGTGCAGGCGGGAGCGGACGGTGCCGACCGGGAGCTGCAGGGCATGCGCGATCTCCTCCTCGCTCAGGCCCAACACCCTGAGCGAGAGCACCTGTTGGTGCTGACGGGAGAGGCGGTCCAGGATGTCGTCGATGTGCACGACGTCCAACGGGTTGGCGTCCTGGGTGACCTCGGGGAGCGCGTCCGCGGTGGAGTCCACCGAGAGCCGGGCGGCGCGCACCGCCTCGCGGACGGCGATGGCGCGCACCCAGCCGTAGAACGCCCCGGTGTCCCGCAGGCCGTGCACACCGCGGTAGACCGCGAGCAGGGCCTCCTGGACGGCGTCCGGGCCGTGCCGCCGGGCGATCGGCGTGCACACCCGGGAGACGTAGGGCGCGATGTGGGCCAGCAGGTCGTTGAGCGCCTGCCGGTCGCCGGCCTGCGCCCGCGCGAGCAGCGGCGCCGCGGTCGCGGCCGGGCTCGTGTCGACCGCCGTCACGACGCGGCGCTCCCGGTCGGCCCGCCGAGCGCGGCGAGGTCCAGGAGCGTGGACTGCACGTCGTCCCGCAGGAGGGCCATGAAGGGGGCGCTGAAGCACTCGGTCCAGTAGGGGAACTCCACCGCGAGGCGCCCGTCGAAGGTGGTCACACAGGCCATCAGCGGGCTGCGCCCGGCCTGCGGGAAGTACTGCTCCCGCGCCGGCACCAGCCGCACGTCGAGCAGCTCCAGCCCCTCGGGCAGCGGCGGGGCCGCGACGGCTCCCATGTTGGTGGCGATCACCGTGCCGGCCATCAGCGGCGGGAACTCCGCCACCCGGGGCATGATGCGCACCTCCAACAGCGGTTCGCCGGCCTCCAGGGCCTGGCGCAGCCCGCCGGTCACCGTGCGGGCCAGCTCCATCGGCTCGCTGTCCGGGGCGACGTCGAGCGCCTGGACGTTGGAGGTGACGGCGGCGATCATCAGCTCGCGCGGCACCGGGGGCGTCATCCGGGAGCGCACGTCGACGGGCGACAGGCAGCCGAGCGTCCGCGGACCCTCACCGGGCAGCCGCCGCCGGGCGGCGACCAGCAGGGCGCCGGCGATCAGTCCCTGTACCGAGACCCCGAACGCGGCTGCCGCGATGCGCAGTCGGGCGGTCCGTTCGGCGCTCAGCCGCAGTCGGGCAACCTCGATCCGGCCACCCTCGGCCCCGCCCGCGGCGTCGTAGGGCAGCAGCTCGACCGGGCGGGACCGGGCGGCGGCCACGCGGCGGTCGAAGTACCGGGCGACCTCCTCCTCGGGGCAGGGCGGCAGTTGCTCGGTCAGCGGCGCCGGCCAGTCGGTGCGCCACGGCTCCGGGGCCGTGCCGGGTGCGGCGAGCAGCTGCCCGTAGCGCTCCCAGAGCGCGTGGTGCAGTGCGATGGCGCTGTGGCCGTCGGTGATGGCGTGGTCGATGACCAGCACCAGGGTGTCGGTACCGGCGCCGCGCAGCAGCGTGGCGCGGACCAGCGGCCCGCCCACCGGCAGCGGGGCGTTGAGTTCGTCGCCGTAGCCGTCGTCGGCGCCCTCCCGCACCACCAGGCGCGGCGGGGCGTCGAGCTCCTGGAGGACGAACCCGGCGTCCTCGCGTGCGATGCGGCAGCGCAGTGGCGGGTGCTGGGCGGTCAGGTCCGCGAAGGCCGCGGTGAGCACCTGCGGGTCGACCCCGCCCGACACCGCGCAGGAAATGACGGCCCGGCTCCGCTGGCCGACGTAAAGCGTTTCCACGGGGCATAGCAAGCGCTGCATGGTGAGCCTTTCGAGCTGTGGAACGGAGCACTGTTCGGTCCTGCGGGACGGCGACCGGATCAGGTCCAGCCGAATCCGCATTTCCGCAGCACAATTCGTATCCCCCGTAGCTGCGGCGGACCCGCTGAAGGAGTCCGCGCGCTCAGCTTTTCACCTGGTCACGTATGCGCCAAGGTCGCCTCTCAGACATGGCCGAATCGCGTCTTCCAGCGAGTTCTCGGCCAAATCCACCCCGACACGGGAGCCGGGAGATCCACATCCGAGCTGGCCGAACGCATCAGTTGTCCACTTCTGTCCCAGTTGCCCCCACCGAAGTTGACCTTGACCTGACAAGGGTGCCTCCTGATAATGAGGCTCTGAGTGATCACCGTCGCCAATGCATTCACCGGGGCGACGCCTCTCCACGCCGGGCTCCGTTGGGCCCGAATTTCACCCTTCTTTCCTTGAGCTTTCCTCGGGTACGCCGGCAGATTTCCTCGCGCGCGCCCCGACTCCTGCTCGATCACATCGGCCGGTCTCTCCGGCGGTATTCCCGCTCCGCGCTGAAGGTTGGTGCCATGTCAGTCCATGAGGAAGAACTCCGGCCGCTGTCGGGCGCCCAGGAAGGAATCTGGTTCGCCCAGCGGCTCGACCCGACCAATGGCGCCTACAACACCGCCGAGTACGTCGAGATCCACGGCCGCATCGACCCGGCGCTCTTCGAGACCGCCCTGCGCCGCACGGTGGCGGAGGCCCAGACCTTCGCACTGCGCTTCCGCGACACCCCGGACGGACCGTGCTGCGTGCTGCCCGCCGAGCCGGCCGACTGGCCGCTGCACCGGGTCGACGTGAGCGCGGAGCCCGAGCCGCGGACCGCGGCCGAGGCGTGGATCCGCGCCGACCTGGCCGCCGCCGTGGACCTGGAGAGCGGCCCGCTGTTCACCCACGCACTGTTCACGCTGGGCACCGACCACTACGCCTGGTCCCTGCGCGCCCACCACATCCTGCTGGACGGCTACAGCTACAAGCTGGTGGCCCGCCGGCTGGCCGAGACCTACAGCGCGCTGGCCGCGGGCGATGAAGTCCCGCCGGATCCGTTCGGCCCGATCGGCCCGCTCCTGGAGGCCGACGCCGCGTACCGCTCCTCGGAGCGCTTCGCCCGGCACCGCGCGTACTGGACCGACCGCCTCGCCGACGCACCCGCGCCGGTGCGGCTGAGCGGGCGCACCGCGCCGCCGGTCTACCCGTTCCGCCGCAGCGCCACCGTCCTGCCCGACGCCGAGGCCCTGGCGGCGGCCGCCGGCCGGTTCGGCGCCTCCCGCACCGACCTGCTGCTGGCCGCGGTGGCCGCCTACCTGCACCGGGCGACCGGCGCGGAGGACCTGGTGCTCGGGCTGGCCACGATGAGCCGCCCGGGCTCGGCCGCGCTGCGCACACCGGGCACCACCTCCGACATCCTGCCGCTGCGGGTCACGGTGAGCCCGGCCACCACCGTGGGCGAGCTGGTGCGCGAGGTCACCGCCGAGCTGGCCGCCCTGCGGCGCAACCAGCAGTACCGCGGCGAGTACCTGCGCCGTGACCTGGGCCTGCTCGACGGGGGCCGGCGGCTGTACGGGCCGGTGGTCAACCTGATCCCGTTCAGCGAGGACCTGCGCTTCGGCGGGCACCCGTGCACCTCGCACCACCTCACCGGCGGCGCCGTCGAGGACCTGCAGATCAACGTGCGCCCCGCCGAGGACGGTCCCGGGCTGTGGCTGGCCTTCGACGCGAACCCCGCGGTCTACACCGACCAGGAGCTGACCGCGCACCAGCAGCGCTTCGTGCACCTGCTCGACCAACTGGCCGCCGCCGAGCCCGGCCTGCCGCTCGCCCGCACCTCCCTGCTGCTGCCGCACGAGCACCGGCAGCTGCCCGAGCTCGCCCCGGCGCCGCCGCTGCCCGCCGCCCTCACCGCAGCGGCCCGCGGCACCGTGCCGGCCCGGTTCGAGGAGCAGGCGGCCCTCGCCCCGCAGGCACCGGCCGTCACCGACGAGCAGGGCACCCTGACCTACGCCCAGCTGAACGACCGGGCCAACCGGCTCGCCCGTCTGCTGGCGGCCCGCGGCGCCGGCCCCGGCCGCCTGGTGGCGCTGGCCCTGCCGCGCACCGCCGAGCTGGTCACCGCCGTCCTCGCCGTGCTCAAGACCGGCGCCGGCTACCTGCCGCTGGACCCGGCCCAGCCCGCCGAGCGGCTGCGCCTGGTGACCGCGGACGCCGCACCGCTGCTCACCGTCACCGAGGCCGGCAGCGCCGCGAAGCTGCCCGCGGACGGCCCGACGCCCGTGGTGCTCGGCGCCCCGGAGGACGAGCGGGAACTCGCCGCGCTCTCCCCCGCCGACCTCACCGACGCCGACCGGACCGCGCCGCTCACCCCGGACACCGTGGCGTACGTCATCCACACCTCGGGCTCGACCGGCCGGCCGAAGGGCGTGCCGGTCCCGCACGGCAACGTGCTGCGACTGTTCGCCGCCGCCGAGCACTTCGCGTTCGGACCCGAGGACGTCTGGACGCTCTTCCACTCCTACGCCTTCGACTTCTCCGTCTGGGAGTTGTGGGGCGCGCTGCTGCACGGCGGCCGTCTGGTGGTCGTCCCGTACGCGGTCTCCCGTGCGCCGGGGGACTTCCTGGAGCTGCTGCGGCGCGAGCGCGTCACCGTGCTCAACCAGACGCCCTCGGCCTTCCACCAGCTGGTGCGGGCCGACCAGGAGGCACCCGCCGAGGCGGAACCCCTGGCCCTGCGTTACGTCGTGCTCGGCGGCGAGGCGCTGGAGGCCGCGCACCTGCGCCCCTGGCTGGAGCGGCACGGGGACCGCTGCCCGGAGCTGGTCAACATGTACGGCATCACCGAGACCACGGTGCACGTCACCCACCACCGGGTGACCCGGGAAGCGGTCGAGGAGCCCAACCCGCGGGGCACCATCGGCGTCCCGCTCGCCGACCTGCGCGTGTACGTGCTGGACCACTGCCTGCAGCCGGTGCCGCCCGGCACGGTGGGCGAGATGTACGTCGCCGGTCCCGGCCTGGCGCTCGGCTACCTGGACCGGCCGGGGCTGACCGTGCAGCGCTTCGTCGCCGACCCGTTCGGTGCACCCGGCTCCCGGATGTACCGCACCGGCGACCTCGCCCGGCGCGCCGGGGACGGCACCCTGGAGTACCGGGGCCGGGCCGACCAGCAGGTCAAGATCCGCGGCTTCCGGATCGAGCCCGGCGAGATCGAGGCCGCCCTGGTCGGTCACACCGCGGTGGCCCAGGCGGCCGTGGTGGCCCGCGAACTGGGCGGCGACCGGGTGCTGGTGGCGTACGTCGTACCGGCGCCCGGCGAGCGGCCCGACCCGGGCTCGCTCCGGGCCCACCTGGCCGGGCTGCTGCCCGAACACCTGGTCCCGGCCGCCTGCGTGCTGCTGGAGGCGCTGCCGCTGACCGGCAACGGCAAGCTGGACGCGGCCGCGCTGCCGGCGCCGGACTTCGCCGCCGCGGCCGGCGGCCGGGCCCCGGACACCGCCGAACAGGCCCTGGTCTGCAGGCTGTTCGAGGAGGTGCTGGCCCTGCCCGGGGGCAGCGTCGGCCGCGACGACAGCTTCTTCGCCCTGGGCGGCCACTCGCTGAGCGCCACCCGACTGCTCTCCCGGCTGCGCCTGGAGACCGGTCAACAGGTGCCCGTGGCGGCGCTGTTCGACGCCCCGACGCCCGCCGGGGTGGCCGGGCGGCTGACGCCCGACGGTCCGCGGCCGGGGGCCCGCCCGCCGCTCGCGCCAGCCGCGCGTCCCGAACTGCTGCCGCTCTCCCACGGACAGGAGAGCATGTGGTTCCTCAACCGGATCGACGCCTCCGGCGCCACCTACAACATCCCCCTGGTGGTACCGCTGGCCGGCGAGCTGGACGTCGAAGCGCTGCGTGCGGCGCTGGCCGACCTGGCCGACCGGCACGAGAGCCTGCGCACCCTGCTGATCGAGACGGAGGGCCGGCCCCGGCAGCGGGTGCTGCCCGCCGGGGAGCGCGCCCCGCAGCTGACGGAGGTCGACTGCCCTGCCGAGGAGGTCGCCGCGCAGCTCACCGCCACACTGCGCCACCGCTTCGACCTGGCGGGTGAACTGCCGCTGCGTGCCTGGCTGCTGGGCACCGGCCAGGACCGCGTCCTGGTCCTGGTCCTGCACCACAGCGCCGGTGACGGCTGGTCGCTTCGCCCGCTGGCCGACGACCTGTCCGCGGCCTACGCGGCCCGGGCCGCCGGCCGGGGCCCGGGATGGCGCCCGCTGCCGGTGCAGTACGCCGACTACGCGCTCTGGCAGCGCCGCCTGCTCGCCCCGCCACCGGCCGGGGCAGGCCTGCTGGAGCAGCAACTGGCCTTCTGGCGCGAGGCGCTGGCCGGCCTGTCGGAGGACGCGGGACTGCCTGCGGACCGGCCCCGTGGCACCCGGCCCGGCGACCGCGGCGCGGCCCGCACGCTGACCGTGGACGCCGAGCTGCACCGGGCACTGCTGCGGCTCGCCGAGGACGGCGGGGCCAGCCTGTTCATGGTGCTGCAGGCCGCGCTGGGCGCACTCCTCACCCGGTGGGGCGCCGGCCCGGTGGTCGCGATCGGCACGCCCGTCGCCGGCCGCACCGACCCGGCGCTGGACGACCTGGTCGGCCTGCTGACCAACACCCTGGTGCTGCCCACCGACGCCTCCGGCGACCCGGACTTCCGCACCCTGCTGGCCCGGGTGCGGGCCGTCGACCTGGCCGCCTACGACCACCAGGACCTTCCGTTCCCGCTGCTGGTGGAGGCCCTCAACCCGCCCCGGCACCCGGCCCGGCACCCGCTGTTCCAGGTGATGCTGGCACTGCAGAACGCGGGCGAGGCCGTGCTGCGGCTGGGCCCGGTCACGGCGCCGCTGCGGCCCACCGCGACCGGCACCGCCAAGTTCGACCTGTTCCTCGACGTGGTCGAGCGGTCCGACGAGCAGGGCGCCCCGGCCGGCCTGGACTGCCATCTGGAATACGCCACCGAGCTGTTCGACGCCGCCACGGTCCAGGGTCTGGCGCAGGCGCTGCACCGGCTGTTGGCCGCGGTCGCCGCCGACCCGGCGCAGCGGCTCGGCGCCCTGCCCGCTCCCCCGCCACCGCACGGCGCGGTCGGTCCGGCCCGGCCCGGCCCCGACCCGGCCGCGCCGGAGCGCGCCGCACTGGCCGCCGGCGGGCTGCGCGCGGTGGCCGCCGTCCGCGAACCGGACGGCCGGGCACGGCTGTTCGCGGTGCCCGCCCGCGCGGGGGCCGCCGAACAGGCCGCACGGGCGCTCGGCGCCGACGCCCGGCTGACCGCGGTCGGCACCCTGCCGTACGACGCCGACGGCGCGCTGGACACCGCCGCGCTGCTGAGCCTGCCGCCGCTGGACCGGGTGACCGCCGAACAGTGGCAGCGCGCGCTGGCCGCGCTGCCCGGCGTCCGCGCGGCCACCGTCGAACTCGAGGACGCGCCCGAGGAGCTGGGCACCCGGCGACCGGCCACCGCCCGGCGGCGGCCGGTGGCGGAGCAGGCCGCCGAGGCGGCGGCCACCACGGACGCGCCCCTCGCGGTGAGCACCGGCCCCGAGCTTCCGGAGCCGACGGTGGGCAGCTGGGCGGCGGCACTGCGCCGCGCCGCCACGGCCGGGGAGCACGCGGAGGTGGTGCACGTCCGCGCGGACGGCTCGGAGACCCGGCGCAGCTACGCCTCGCTGGTCCCGGAGGCGTCCCGGGTGCTGGGCGGGCTGCGGGCCCTCGGGCTGCGCCCCGGCGACCGGGTGATCCTGCAGTGCGAGGACACCGAGGACTACGTCGCCGCGCTGTGGGGCTGCATCCTGGGCGGCATCACGGCCGTCCCGCTGACCGTGCCCGCCTCCTACGAGGCCGCGTCGGCGGCACTGACCAAGCTGGAGGGCATCTGGCGGATGCTGGGCATGCCGCCGGTGGTCACCACCACGGCCGGCGAGCCGGGGCTGCGCGGCCTGGCGCAGCGCCGCGGCTGGCCGGAGCTGCGGCTGGCCACGGTGGACGCGCTGCGCCGGGGCCCGGAGGACCTGGACTGGTACCGGGCGCGGCCGGACGACCTGCTGCTGATGCTGATGACCTCGGGCAGCACCGGCCTGCCCAAGGCGGTGCGGCTGACCCACGGCAACGTGCTCACCCGCTCGGCGGCCGCCGCCGTCACCAACGGCCTGTCGGCCGCCGACGTCTCGCTCAACTGGATCCCGCTGGACCACGTGACCGGCGTGGTGATGTTCCACCTGCGCGACGTCTACCTGACCTGTCGTCAGGTCCACGCGCCGACCGGCTGGTTGCTCCAAGACCCGCTGCGCTGGCTCGACCTGGCCGACCGTCACCGGGTGAGCGTCACCTGGGCGCCCAACTTCGCCTTCGGTCTGGTGGCCGAGCACGCCGACCGGATGGCCGGCCGCCGCTGGGACCTGTCGCCGATGCGGCTGGTGATGAACGCGGGCGAGGTCGTGGTGGCCGCCACCGCCCGCGGCTTCCTGCACGTGCTGCGCCCGTTCGGCCTGCCGCAGGACGTGATGCACCCGGGCTGGGGCATGTCCGAGACCTGCTCGGTGGTCACCGACGTCAGCCTGCCGGGCGAACCGACCGGGGCCGACGAGTCCTTCGTCAGCTGCGGCCTGCCGTACCCGGGCTTCGCGATGCGGATCGTGGACGGCACCGACCGGGTGCTGCGCGAGGGCGAGGTCGGCCGGCTGCAGGTCAGCGGCACCTCGGTGACCTCGGGCTACCACGACAACGCCAAGGCCAACGCCGAGTCGTTCACCGCGGACGGCTGGTTCGAGACCGGCGACCTGGCGTTCCTCCGCGCCGGTGAGCTGTACATCACCGGCCGCGCCAAGGACGTCATCATCGTCAACGGCGTCAACCACTACAGCCACGAGATCGAGGCCTGCGTCGAGGAACTCACCACCGTGGTGCGCAGCTTCACCGCCGCGGTGGCCGTGCGTCCGGATCCGTCGGCGGGCACCGACGAGCTGGCGCTCTTCGTCCACCTGGCCGACGGGGTGGACGCCGCCGCGGCGCTGCGCGAGATCCGCGGCAAGGTGACGCGGGAGATCGGGGTGAGCCCGGCCCACCTGCTGCCGGTCGCGGCGGCCGTGATCCCCAAGACCGAGATCGGCAAGATCCAGCGCACCCAGCTGCGCAAGCGCTTCGAGGCCGGGCAGTTCGACGAGGTGCTGCGGCAGGCGGAGGAGCTGCTGGGCACCGCCGTCACCGTCCCGGACTGGTTCCTGCGCCCGGTGTGGCAGCCCGCCCGGCCGCACAGCGCGCCGGGCGGCACCCCTGGGCACACCCTGGTGCTGGCCGGCCGCGGCGAGCGGGCCGGCGCCGTGGCGGAGCGGGTGGCCGCCGGGCTGCGGGCGGCGGACGGCCGCTGCACCGTGGTGACGGCGGGCCCCGGCTTCGAGCGCGCCGACGCGGCCCGCTACCGGGTCCGACCGGACCACGAGGCCGACCTGGCCCGGCTGCTGGACCGGCTCGCGCAGGACGGCCGCACGGTGGACGCCGTGCTGCACCTGGGTGCGCTGGACGGCGCCGACCGCGAGCCCGACAGCGTCGCGGAGCTGGTCGAGGCGCAGCGCGACGGCGCGCAGTCGCTGCTCGCGCTGGCCCGGGCACTGGCCGCCCGGGCCGCGCACCGCACCGCCCGGCTGCCGCTGGTCTTCGCCACCGCCGGTGCCCACCCGGTGCTGCCGGCCGAGCGGGGCGGCTACCTGCACGCGGCCGCCGGCGGGTTGCTGCGCACGTTGCGCGAGGAACTGCCCTGGCTGGGCGCCGTCCACCTCGATCTGGCGGCGGACGTCGACGCCGAGGCGGCGGCCGGGGCACTGCTGACCGAGCTGGCGCTGCCGCCCGGTGAGCCGGAGGTCGCCCACCGGTCGGG
This sequence comes from Kitasatospora sp. NPDC056181, assembly GCF_042266225.1. NCBI lineage: Bacteria > Bacillati > Actinomycetota > Actinomycetes > Kitasatosporales > Streptomycetaceae > Kitasatospora > Kitasatospora sp. NPDC056181. The sequence goes on along the minus strand of NZ_JBHJUK010000035.1, from coordinate 7,454 downwards.
GGTCCGTCACCTGCGCCGGCTGGCGCCGCTGCCGGAACAGCCGTCGGCCGAACACCAGTCGGCCGAACATCAGCAGGCCGAACAACGGCTGCCCGAACAACAGCTGTCCGAGCAGAGCGCCGACCCCGACGCGCCCGGCTTCGTCCTGGTCAGTGGCGGCCTGGGCGGGGTCGGCACGGAGCTCGCCGCCCACCTGCTGCGCACGCCCGGCACCCGGCTGCTGCTGGTCGGCCGCACCGCCCTGCCCGACGAGCCCGACCGGGAGCGGGGGCCGGCCGCGGACGGCCCGGCGGCCGAACGGATCGAGGCGTACCGGCGGCTGCGCGCGCTGGGCGAGGTCCGCTACGAGACGGCAGACGTCACCGACCCGGTGCAGCTGCGGGCCGCGGTGGACCGGGCCCGCGACGCGTGGTCGGTGCCGCTGACCGGCGTGCTGCACCTGGCCGGCGCCCGGGACGAGGCGCCGATCACCGAGCTGGATCCCGAGCGCTGGCGGGCCGCGCTGGCCGCCAAGGTCGAGGGCGGCTGGGTGCTGCACCGGCTGGCCGCGGAGCTGGGCGCTTCCTACACCGCCTTCTCGTCGGTCAACGGCTTCTTCGGCGGCTCGCTCAACGCGGCCTACGCGGCGGGCTGCGCCTTCCTCGACGCGCTCGCGGTGCGCCACGGGCGGGACGGACGCCCGGTGCGCAGTCTCGCCTGGAGCGCCTGGAAGGGACGCGGGATGAGCGAGGGCTACCGGTTGGCGGCGCTGACCGAGGCCCGCGGCTACCGCGCCCTCGATCCGGTGGCGGCCCTGCGCTCGTACGACCTGGCGGCCTCGCTGGCCGAGCCGCACCTGCTGATCGGCGCGGACCGCACGGCGCCCTGGGTGCGCGCGCACCTGGCCGGCCCGGCCCGCCCGGTGCAGCGACTGGCCGGCCGGGTGGTGCTGGCCGACGGCGCGGACCTGGGAGCGGTGTGCACGGGCGCGGCCGGGGCGGCCCGGACGCTGGACGTCGACGGGCACTGGGTGCTGCGGGCCGCGGGGTCCGCCGAGCCCGGCGCGTCCGGGGCCCCGGACGGCGCGGCGGACCGGCTGGAGGAGACCATCGCCGGGCTCTGGGCCCGGGTGCTGGGCCGGGAGCGGATCGGCCGGGAGGAGAACTTCTTCGACCTGGGCGGCAGTTCGCTGCTGCTGGTGGCCGCGCAGGCCGGGGTGAACGAGGCGCTGGGCACCGAGCTGACGGTGGTGGACCTGTTCGGCCACCCGACGGTGCGCGATCTGGCCCGGCACCTCGCCGAGACCGGCGTGCGCACCGCCGACGACACCGCGCCCGCCGCCGGCGTACCGGAGACCGGCGCCGCCGGCCGACCCGCCGGGCCGCCGGCCGCCGGCGCCCCCGGCGTCCCCTCGGCTCTGGACCGGGCCCGCCAGCAGGCGCAGCGGCGGCGCACCGCGCAGGCCGCCCGCCGTACCACCGCACAGCAGAAGGGCGACAACCATGCCTGACGAGCACCTGGCCACCACCGACCCGAGCACGGTCGACGACCCGCCGCTGATCGCGGTGATCGGCATGGCCGCCCGGTTCCCGGGCGCGGCCGACGTCGCCGAGTTCTGGGCCAACCTGGCCGCCGGCCGGGACTCCATGCGGCTGGTGGGCGACGAGGAGTTCCTGGCCGCGGGCGGCGACCCGGCGGACCTGGCCGACCCCGACGTGGTCCGCAGGGTCTCCGCCCTGGAGGGCATCGACCTCTTCGACGCCGCGTTCTTCGGCTACAGCCCGACCGAGGCCGCCGTGGTGGACCCGCAGCAGCGCCTGCTGCTGGAGACCGCCTACCACGCGGTGGAGGACGCGGGGTACGCCGGCGGCTTCGGCGACCGGCAGGTCGGGGTGTACGCGGGGGCGGGCGACAGCCGCTACTACCCGGCGCACCTGCACCCGCAGTACGCCGGCCGGCCCGGCTCGGTCGCCCTGGTGCACGCGGCCACCAGCAACTCGCTGGGCACCCTGGCCACCCGGGTCTCCTACGAACTGGGGCTGACCGGGCCGAGCCTGTCCCTGCAGACCGCCTGCTCCACGGCCCTGGTGGCCGTCCACCAGGCCTGCCAGGACCTCATCGACTACCGCTGCGACACCGCCCTGGCCGGGGCGGTGTCGGTCAACCCCTCGGCGCTGCTGGGCTACCGCTGGGTGCCCGGCGGTCCGTTCTCGCCGGACGGGTACTGCCGGGCCTTCGCCGCGGACGCGGCCGGCACCTCCTCCGGCGACGGGGTGGGCGTGGTGGTGCTCAAGCGCCTGGAGGACGCGATCGCCGACGGGGACCGGATCCGGGCGGTGGTGCGCGGCTCGGCGGTGAACAACGACGGCCGCCGCAAGGTCGGCTTCACCGCGCCGAGCCCGGTCGGCCAGACCGAGGCGGTCCTGGCCGCGCAGGTGGCGGCCGGCATCACCGCGGACACCATCGGCCTGGTCGAGGCGCACGGCACCGCGACCGCGATGGGTGACCCGATCGAGGTCGCGGCGCTCACCGAGGCGTTCCGGCAGACCACCGACGAGCGCGGCTACTGCGCGCTGGGCTCCGTGAAGACCAACATCGGGCACCTGGGCGCGGCGGCGGGCATCGCCGGTTTCGTCAAGGCCGTCCTCGCGCTGGAGCACCGGCAGGTCCCGCCCAGCCTGCACTTCGAGCGGCCCAACCCGCTGATCGACTTCACCGCCACCCCGTTCCGGGTGCCGACCGCGCTGGAGGACTGGCCGGCCGGCCGGCACCCGCGCCGCGCCGCGGTGAGCGCCTTCGGCGTGGGCGGCACCAACGCGCACGTCGTGCTGGAGGAGGCGCCGGCCGTCCCGGCGGACTCCCGGGCGCCGGAGCAGGAACGCTGGCGGGTGCTGCCGCTGTCGGCCCGCACCCCGGGCGCCCTGCGCGGCCAGGCCGAGGCGCTGGCCGGGCGGCTGGCGGACGACCCCGGGCTACGGCTGGCCGACGTCGCCCACACGCTGACCGGGCACCGGCCGGCGATGCGGCTGCGCTCCGCGGTCGCCGTACGCAGTGCCCGGGAGGCGGTGGGCGCGCTGCGCGCGCCGCTGCCCGAACCGGTGGAGGTGGCGGACGGCGCGCCGCGGCCGGTGGCGTTCCTGTTCCCCGGCGGTGGCACCCAGTACGTGGGCATGGGCACCGAGCTGTACCGGGCCGGCGGGGTGTACCGGGACGCGGTGGACGAGTGCGCCCGCATCCTGCGGCCCGGGCTCGGCGGGGACCTGCGCACCGCGCTGTTCGAGCAGGTGGACCCGGCGGCCGCCGAGGCGTTCCTGGCGCTGGTGGTCACCCAGTACGCGCTGGCCGCGGAGCTCGCCGAGCGCGGGGTGCGCCCGGACGCGATGATCGGGCACTCGCTCGGCGAGTACACGGCCGCCTGCCTGGCCGGGGTGTTCACCCTGGAGGAGATGCTGCCGCTGGTCCACGAGCGGATCCGGCTGATCTCCGCCTGCGGCGGTGCCACGGTCGGGGTGGCGCTGGGCGAGCAGCAGCTGCGGCCGTTCCTGACCGAGGGGGTCTCGTTGGCCGCCGTCAACGGCCCGGCCGCCTGCACGGTCGCCGGCCCGGTGGCCGCCGTGGCGGAGCTGGAACGGCGGCTGGCGGAGGCGGGGGTGACGTTCCGCCGCCTGCGGATGCCGGCCGCGGCGCACTCCGCCGTGCTGGACCCGGTGCTCGGCGAGCTGGCCGGGCACCTGCGCTCGTCCCCCCTGCGCCCACCGCGCGTCCCGTACGTCACCAACGTCACCGGCGGCTGGGCCACCGACGCGCAGGCCGGCTCGGTGGAGCACTGGGTCGCCCACACCCGGCAGACCGTGCGGTTCGCCGACGGCGTCCGGACGCTGTGGGAGCGCGGCAACCCGGTGCTGGTGGAGATCGGCCCCGGTGACACCCTGCTGAAGCTGGCCGGCGCCGCGCTCGGCGAACAGGCCGCGGTGGTGGGGGTGACCACGATGCGGCACGCCAAGGCCGAGAGCCCGGACGGGCAGGTGCTGGCGGCCGCACTCGGGCGGCTGTGGAGCGCCGGCGTGGCCGCGCTGCCCGAGCCGGACCCGGCCGAGCAGGTGCGTCCGGTCCCGCTGCCCGGCTACGCGTTCGACCGCCGGCGGTACTGGATCGACGCCCCCGGGGCCCGCCCGGCCGGGGCGGCGGACGGCCCTGCCGGGACCCCCGCCGGACGCTCTCCGCGCCCGTACCTGACGACCGAGCAGGTGCCGCCGCGCACCCCGCTGGAACAGGCGGCCACCGAGGTCTGGGAGGCGGTGCTGGGTGTCGAGGGCATCGGCGTCGACGACAACTTCTTCGACCTGGGCGGCGACTCGATGCGCGGAGTGCTGCTGGTCGGCCGGCTGCGCGAGGCCGGGGTGCTGGACGTGCCGGCCGCCGCGCTGCTGTCGGCCCCGACCGTGGCCCGGCTGATCGCGGCCGCGGGCCGTGGCGGCGGCCCCGAGGCCTTCGCGCCGCTGCTGCCGCTGCGCGCCGAGGGTGAGCAGACCGCACTGTTCTGCGTGCACCCGGGGGCGGGCGTGTCCTGGCGGTACTCCGGGCTGCTGCCCCACCTCGGCGCCGACCAGCCGGTCTTCGGCATCCAGGCCCTCGGGCTGGACGGAAGGCGCTCGCCGGCCTCCGACGCCGCGGCGATGACCGACGCCTACGTGGCGCTGCTGCGCGAACAGCAGCCGCACGGCCCGTACCGGCTGCTCGGCTGGTCGTACGGCGGTTTCGTGGCGCACGCCATCGCCTGCGCCCTGCAACGGCAGGGCGAGGAGGTGGAGTTGCTGGCGATGCTGGACGCGCCGCAGCCGTACGGCCTGCACTGGACCGAGGAGCAGATCGAGTCCCAGGTGGCGGCGCTGCTGCTGCGGGTGGCGGGCCTGGAGCCGGGCGACGGGCCGCTGCCGACCGTGGCCGGGGTGCTGGCGCGGCTGTCCGGGACCGACGGCGGGACTTCGCCGGTGACCGGGGCGGAGGCCGAACGGATCGCCGAGGTGATGCGCAACAACCTGCGGATCGCACCCGGCTTCGCACCCGGGGTCTTCGACGGCGACGCGCTCTTCTTCACCGCGAGCGCGGACCGGCCCGCCGCGGACGGGACGGTCGACCCGTCGCTGAGGCCCGGCAAGGCCGAGTCCTGGCGCCCGTACGTCACCGGCACCCTGCACGACCACCCGGTCGCCTGCAGCCACTACGGCATGACCGAACCCGGGCCGATGGCCGAGATCGGCGCGGTGCTGGCCGCCGCGCTGAAGTCGTGAACGACCACGTAAGACAGGAGAGACCCATGCGCAGTCCGTTCGAGGACCGCGGCGACGAGGCGTCGCACGTGCTCCTGGTGAACGCCGCTGGAGAACACTCGCTCTGGCCGGTCTTCGCCGAGCCCCCGGCCGGCTGGCGGCAGGTGCTGCCGGCCGCCTCCCACCGTGCCTGCCTGGCGGCCGCCGAGCACGCGGCCGCCGCTTCCGCCCCCGGTTCCACCACCCAAGGAGTCTCCCGGTGATCCAGCCGAGCCAGGTCCCCTTCGCCGAGAAGGACCTCTACGAACTGGGCGACGCCCCCGAGTTGGGGCACACGCCGCGGCAGATGTACGCCTCGCTGATCCGCCGGGAGCGCTACGGCCGCCCCGCGGACGCCTTCCGCACCGAGGTGGTGGACGTGCCGCCGGTCGGCCGCAACCAGGTGCTGGTGAAGGTGATGGCGGCCGGCGTCAACTACAACAACGTCTGGGCGGCGCAGGGTTACCCGCTGGACGTGATCGCGGCGCGGCAGAAGCAGGGCGCCACCGAGGACTTCCACATCGGCGGCTCCGACCTGTCCGGCGTGGTGTGGGCCACCGGCGAGGGGGTGCGGCAGTTCAAGCCCGGGGACGCGGTGGTGGTGCTCGCCAGCACCTGGGACGAGCACGCCGAGGACATCCGGCTCGGCGCCGACCCGGCGACCTCCGCCAGCCAGCGGGTGTGGGGCTACGAGGAGAACTACGGCTCCTTCGCGCAGTTCGCGGTGGTCGGCGAGTACCAGTTGCACCCCAAGCCCGCCCGGCTGTCCTGGGCCGAGGCCGCCTGTTACCTCGCGACCGCGGCCACGGCCTACCGCCAGCTGTTCGGCTGGGAGCCGCACTCGGTCCGGCCCGGCGACCCGGTGCTGATCTGGGGCGGCGCGGGCGGCCTGGGCAGCATCGCGATCCAGCTGGTCCGGCACGCCGGGGGCGTCCCGGTGGCGGTGGTCTCCAACGCGGAGCGCGGCGAGTTCTGCGTGCGCCTGGGCGCCCGGGGCTGGATCGACCGGCGCGACTTCGACCACTGGGGACGGCTGCCGGACGCCACCGACCAGGAGGCGATGGCCCACTGGCTCCAGGGGGCCCGGGCGTTCGGCCGCCGGTTCTGGGAGGTGCTGGGCGAGCGGCGGGCGCCGCGGATCGTGCTGGAGCACTCCGGCCAGGACACCATCCCGACCTCGATGTACCTGTGCGACAACGCCGGCATGGTGGTCATCTGCGGCGGCACCACCGGCTACAACGGCGACGTGGACCTGCGGTTCCTGTGGATGCGGCAGAAGCGCCTGCAGGGCTCGCACGTGGCCAGCGCCCGGGAGGCGCGGGAGGTCTCGGCGCTGATCCAGCAGGGGTTCGTCGACCCGTGCCTGTCGCGCACCTTCGACTTCGAGGACGTCGGGCTGGCGCACCAGCTCATCCACGACAACCAGCACCCGCCGGGGAACATGGCGGTGCTGGTCAACGCCGGACGTTAGCGGGCAGCGCCGTCCAGCAGAACACCCCGTCGCCCGCGGCGCCGACCCGTACCAGTGCCGCGGGCGGCGGCGTGCCCGGCGCCCGGGCCGTACCCGGCGGGCCCGGCGGGTCCGGTGCGCCCGGCGGGTCCGGTACGCCCGGCAGGATCGGCCGCAGCCGGAAGACCCGCGGCCGGGCGCCGGCCGGCGGCGGGTCGGCGCTCAGGCGGGCCACGGTGAGCGCGCCGAAGGTCTCCGGCCGCAGCCCGCACAGCAGTTTGAAGGCCGCCTCCTTGGCGGAGAACAGGGCCAGCAGCCGGTGTTCCGCACCCGGCGTACCGGCGTCGCCGGCCCAGGCGCGCTCCGGCCCGGTCAGCACCAGGCGGGCCGCTGCGGCCGGCAGCCGACGCAGCTCCAGGTCGCAGCCGACGGCGGCGTACCGGCTGAGCGGCGCGGCGACGGCCACCGCGAGCCCGGCCGAGTGGCTGATGGACAGCGCCCAGCCGGCCGGCGCCAGCGGGCGGCGCCCGGCCCGCCCGATCTCGCCCCCCGGGCCCCCGGCCGCGCGCAGTGCCCGCCGCGCCGCCCACCGGCCGGCCAGGAACTCGCGGCGGCGGGTGGGCGGCATCCCGGCCGCGGGCGGGGGCGGCGCCGGGCCGGCGGGGGGGGCGTGCGCGGGTGCCGCCGGGGCGGGCGCGGCGGCCCCGGCGGCCGGC